>CALZHX010000066.1 GCA_945787435.1 uncultured Woeseiaceae bacterium | reverse complement strand
TGCCGATCGCCGTACCGCTGATTGTTGGTTACACGCTGGGCGCTGAAGCGCTTGGCGGGTTGTTGCTCGGTACGATCGTGACCGGGCTCTTCGTTGCTATCTCAATGACCGCCGGCGGCGGCGCCTGGGACAACGCCAAGAAATATATCGAAGACGGCAACTGTGGTGGCAAGGGCTCTGATGCCCATAAGGCTGCAGTGACTGGCGATACCGTTGGCGATCCGTACAAAGATACCGCCGGTCCGGCAATCAACCCGTTGATCAAGATCATCAACATTGTTGCACTGCTGATGGTGCCGCTGCTGTAACAGCGGCTCACCGTTAAACGGCTGGAACGAGAAAGCCGCTGGTAATACCAGCGGCTTTTTTCGTTCCGTCACAGCTCACACGACACTACACGAGTGCCGTGTCGTGTGATTTTGGTGCCGGTATCGGACCACCTGCGCGACGAACTACGGGTTGAGGGCTCGGTAGCTGCCGGTCGAGTTCCCACCAAGTGGCATCGGTGCTTCTACGAAACGCCCCTGCACGAAATCAACGCCAACGTCTCGTAGCCAGTCGAAATCTTCCTGGTGCTCGACCTCCTCCGCCACAATGCGGAATTGCATCGTGCGCGCAAGCTTGATCATGGCCATTACCATTTCCTGATTAACCTCATCAGCCTGCAAATTGCGCGTGTAAGTGCCATCAATTTTCAAGAAGTCGATCGGCAAATGCTTGAGACTCGAGAATGAGCCCATGCCACTTCCAAAATCGTCGAGCGAAAACTCGCAGCCGATGCCATGCAGAACTTCAATGAAGCGCTGTGCATGTTGAACGTTCGACAGAATTGCTGCCTCGGTCACTTCGAAGCAAATCGCCGATGGCGCAACGCCAGTGCGATCGAGCGATTCGACCACGAAGCTCAGGAAAGACTCATCGCCGAGTGTTTGTCCCGACAGGTTAATCGCACAGCTGCGCCCACTCGTGATCCTGATTTCTCCCGACGATACAGCCGTCAGGGCCGCGTTGACGACCCAGCGATCAATTTGTGGCATCAATTGGTAACGTTCCGCCGGGCGCAGGAACTCCGCCGTGTCGGGGGTACGACCGTGGCTGTCCGGCAGTCGAATGAGGACCTCAAAAGCCGGGCCGGAATCGACGCCACCGCGCATCGCGATGATCGGTTGTGTGGCAAGCGTGAACTTGTCTTCATGCAGCGCCGCCTGCAGTTGGCGCAGCCACTGAATATCGCCGCGTTCGCGCGCAACCACCTCATCGCGTGCAGAGTAGACGTGTACTTTCCCCCTGCCTTCCTGCTTGGCGACGTAGCATGCGGAGTCGGCTGCACTCAGTACATCCTGCAAGGTGCCGCTCACATGGCTTATCTCTACAAGCCCCACTGATATACCGATGTTAAATATTTTGTCTTTCCAGACGAAACGGTAGTCGGCAATCGCGTTACAAATATCTGCAGCAATTTGCCGCGCTTTTTCAATTGGGCAACCTATCAGAAGCGCGCCAAACTCATCACCACCAAGCCTGCCGACGAAATCCGAATCGCGAACCTGCTCCTTGATCAGGCCGGCCACCTCTCTGAGCATGTTGTCACCCGCAAGATGGCCGCAGCTGTCGTTGACCGCCTTGAAACGATCGAGGTCCATGTAGAACATCATGTGCACGGCCTCTTCGGCATGCGCGGAGTCCATCGCTTCGTCGAGCCGCCGTTCGAATTCACGACGATTGATCAAGCCCGTCAACGGATCATGCGTTGCCTGGTAGCTCATCTTTTGCGTCAAGCCACGAATCTCACCGACGTCATGAAACACGACGACAGTTCCCGATACACTGCTGCCCGGACCACGGATAGGCGACGCGGTGATCTCGACTGAGTATTCATGCTCGCCGTCATTTGTCACCATGACCGCACGCCGTCCCATATTGACGCGACGACGCATCGCAAGGCAGCGTTCGACCGGATCGCCAAGGGGGCGTCGATCGGTGTCGTCGACGAGAGTGAACAATCCACCAATTCTGTGCCCGGCCGCATCATCCCGATTGGTGCCTATCAGGGCTTCGGCCGACAGATTCATATAATCGATGTGGCCTTCATTGTCGGTCGTAATGACACCTTCGGCGATCGACTCAAGCGTGTATTGCGCCTGGCGTTTACTGCGACCTAACGACACCTCGAGACTCTTGCGATGACTTACGTCACGGGCAATTGTGAGGATCGCCTTGTGGCCATGAAACTCGATATTTGAACTCTGCGCCTCCACCCAGAGCCCCGCCTCGTCACCATTGATCAGCTGAATCTCGAGGCGCCGCGGCACATTCTCTCCGGCCAGTCTCTTCGCCATCGTGTTTCGAAACAACGCGCGATAAGCGGGCTTTACCAGGTCGGCAACCTCGCGTCCGATCAGTTGTTGTGATTCGAGTCCAATGAGTCCGGCAGCCGACTCATTGGCCAACAGGATTTTCTCATCGTGAACGATGACGATTTCCGGGAGCGTCTTTGCGAAGTCGGTGAATAGTCGATCACGTCCCCGAATTTTTTCGTCGCGCTCGCCTACCGCGTCGAACAGGCGATTGATAGTACTTGCGAGTTGCGCAGCGTCCGGATCGGCAGGAACACTCAGGCGCCGACCTACCAAGGCGTCCTGCGAGGCTTCCAGCATTTCCTGGTTAAGCCTGGCCATACGACCTGTCGAACGCTTCTTGCCGGACCACAGGTTGACCCCGGCGATAACTGCGAGCAGCAACAATACCGAAAGTATAATGATGATGAGTTCAGAGGACATTCGAAGCCCAATACATTAAGTCGGATGCTGCCGGCAGATCATTTGTTATTATTATCGGCTCGATGTGCATCTCCTTCGTAAGCATATCCCAGCAACTGCGGCGGCTTGATGCTATTCACCATAATGTATGAAAAGTCGAGTTTTTGCTGTAATTTCAAACTTTTAGGAATACCTGATAATGGATACTGACTTCGCGCGCCAGCAGATGGTGGACCAGCAAGTTCGTGCATGGGACGTCCTGCATCCGGACGTCCTGCGGGTGCTGAAAAACGTCCCGCGGGAACAGTTCGTACCCACCGGGTATGAAGCACTGGCGTTCGCCGATGCTGAAATCCCGATCGGACACGGCCAGTCCATGATGACACCGACTCTCGAAGGCAGGTTGTTGCAAGCGTTAAAACCGACGAGTTCCGACAAAGTTCTCGAGATAGGTACTGGTAGCGGCTTCCTCGCCGCATGCCTGGCGCGTCTTTCACGCAGTGTCACAAGCGTCGATATTTACGATGACTTTCTGGACACAGCCAAAGTGAACCTCGAAGACTCGGGAATAGGCAATGTAACGCTGTTGTCGATGGACGCTATGCAGGAATTGCCCGATGAGAAATTTGATGTCGTTGCCGTAACCGGCTCGACCGAAGACTTCGATCCCCGTTTCGTCGACGCACTGAATCCCGGTGGCCGATTGTTCGTCGTTGTCGGCACCGCGCCGGCCATGGATGCGCGTCTGGTAACGAGAACCGGTGGCAACGACTGGCAGAGCGAGAGCCTGTTCGAGACCGTGCTGGCGCCGCTCGTTAACGGCAGCAAACCACCCCAGTTTTTATTCTGAGATGAAACCACTTAAGGTGTTGTTGCATCTAAGAAATGTATTCCGGTATTGACTGGTTTAGTGATATAGTTGACCATAACACCTTGGGCGGTACCTCGCTCGTCCACTTCGCGGAACGCAAAAAAATGAAAAACGTATTAGATTTCAAAATCTTACTTGTAGTATTCGGCACCCTGACGATGCCTGGAGTCGGTCACACCGCGTCCCTGCTCGAAGTCTACCAGCAGGCGCTGCAGAGCGATCCCAGAATCCACGAAGCCGAGGCGCGCAGACTGGCCGCGCTCGAAGCAGAGCCACAGGCGCGCGGTGTCTACTTGCCGCAGATCAATTTTTCGGGCGACTGGACCAAAACCGATAGCAGCGGATCCGGCACCATCAATCAGTTTGTTGAAGTTCCGCCGGGTTCGGGCAACCTCGAAGTAGTGCCGATTCCATTCGAGTCGGTAACCCGGGACGAAACCACGCGTTGGAACTTCGAGCTGCGCCAGACGTTGTTTCGCTGGGATCAGATCGTCGGTTTGCGGCGCGCCGATAGCATTGTCGCAAAGGCAGAAGCAGACCGCGAAGCCGCGCAACAGGACCTCGTCATTCGCGTAGGTCAGACCTATTTCGATGTGCTCGGGGCAGAGGACCGATTGACGTCATTGCACAAGAACAGACTGGCAATCGCTCGCCAGCTTGAACAGGCGAAGCAGCGCTTCGAGGTCGGCCTTATCGCGATTACCGACGTGCAGGAATCGCAGGCCGCGTACGATCAGGCTGTCGCCGACGAAATCGGGGCAAAGCGTGTGCTGGCCACGGCGCGGGAGTTCCTGCGGGAGATCACAGGCGAGTATGTAAGCAATCTGTCTGCGCCTGGCGATGAATTTCCGATGCGCACACCGACCCCTGCCGCCGAAGTGGACTGGGTTGACCTGGCGCTGTCACAGAATCTCGCACTCGTATCTAGTCGTCTGGATGAAAAGCTGGCCAGGGATGAGATTTCATTCCGCCGCAATGGCTATTATCCGACCGTCGATCTCGTCGCGAATACCGGCAATTCGAGCAGTGAAGCTGAACAAAACACGGGGCCCGGATTTCTCGACACGGAGCGCGACTTCGACAGCGACAGTATCGGTATCCAGGTGACCATTCCCATTTTTTCGGGCGGTTCTACGTCGTCCCGCGTTCGTGAGGCCGTCTATCTGCACAGGGCGACGCGCGAGCAGTTGCAACGTGTGACTCGCGAAACCGAGCGAGCCACACGCGATGCGTATCTCGGCGTCTTGTCGGAAATGAGTCGTGTCGAGGCGCTGGAGCAGGCCGTGGAATCGAGCCAGACGGCGCTTGAGGCAACTCAGGCGGGCTTCGATGTTGGTACGCGTACGATCGTAGACGTCCTTGACTCACAGTTCGCGTTATACCGGTCCATCACGCTGTTCTACCAAGCTCGTTACGACTACCTGATGAATGCCCTGCGGCTCAAACAAGCCGCTGGAAATTTGCAGATCCAGGACCTGGAAGAGATCGACCAGTGGCTGACGGAACGTCCAACGCCCGAGGAATTGTTTGCGGCTGAGGCGGCTGGCGCATCGGAGTAAACGCTACACGGGCGCGTCCTTTTCTTCACCGATTAGCGGCTCCAGCAATGTAAGCAGGCGCGCCAGCGCGCCACGATTACGTTGCACGATACTCCGCCCGTTGCCGCCCTGCTTCGCCGCTTCGTCCGGATTGGCGAGCAGGTGATCGACCGCTGCGACGAGTTGCGCCGCATCGTCAACGATGCGGCAGGCACCCAGATCGATAAACATGTCCGAGATCTCCTGGGCGTTATAGACATGCGGCCCACTGACCAGAGGCAAGCCCAATGCTGCTGGTTCGAGCAGATTGTGGCCGCCGATTGGTACCAGGCTGCCGCCGACGAAGGCTATGTCGCTCGCGGCGTAAAACAAAGGCACC
>CALZHX010000065.1 GCA_945787435.1 uncultured Woeseiaceae bacterium | reverse complement strand
CGAATTCACGAAGCTCGGAGTCACGCAACTCGAATTCACGAAGCTCGGAGTCACGAAGCTCGGTGCGTCAACGGTAGGAACAGCTTATTCGCCGTCAGGTGATTGCTTGCTCTTGTCGGACGTCAGTTCCCAGGCGATATAGGCAACGCACGCAGCCGAGAAAATCGCCAGGGCAACCAGGAAAAAAGGTAGTGCGGCACGCATCTGGCAATACTAGCACTCCAGTACGACACTACTCTGACTTCTCCGGCGTTTTCTTCGGCAGCCTGCCGCTTTTTCGCAGCGCCTCGCGCAACACGAACTCGATCTGCGCATTGAGACTGCGCAGATCGTCATTCGCCCAGCGTTGCATAGCCGACAAGGTCTTCTCGTCAATGCGCAGCGCAAATGCTTTGCGTGCCGCCATCGCTCGCTCCGATTACGCTTCGATTAGGTGTAGAGGGAGCCGGTGTTAACGACTGGCTGAGCCGATTCCTCGCCGCACAATACGACGAGAAGATTGCTGACCATCGCCGCTTTACGTTCCTCGTCCAATTCGACGACCTCGCCTTTCTTGAGCTCATCCAGGGCCATTTCGACCATACCAACGGCACCGCGCACGAGCTGCGTACGTGCGGCGATAATCGCCGACGCCTGCTGCCGCCGCAGCATCGCGTTCGCGATCTCGGGTGAATACGCGAGATGACTGATACGCGCTTCAATAACTGTCACGCCAGCTTGCTCCAGACGATCCTGGATCTCTTCACGCAGAGCCTGAGCGATCTCAGCCGGATGGCTTCGCAATGCAGTGCCCTCACCTTCGTGCGGCTCATAGGGATAGGTTGTAGACAGGTTACGCAGCGCCGACTCACTCTGGATCTGCACGAACTCATCGTAGTCATCGACTTCAAACAATGCCTCAGCCGTATCGAATACCTTCCAGACCACGACAGCAGCAATTTCGATCGGGCTGCCGCGCGAATCGTTGACTTTGAGCTTGCCGCTCTCGAAGTTCCTGACACGCGTCGACACAGCCGTCTTCGCGTAGAACGGATTGGCCCACTTCAGGCCTGGCTCATGCGTCGTACCCACGTACTTACCGAACAGCTGCAGCACCTTGGCCTCGTTCGGATGCACCATGAAAAGGCCCGCCCAACAGATCGCCACGACCACGGATGCCAGCCCAAACCCGATAATGCCCGGGACGCTAAGAGCCACTGCCGACTTGAAGATCGCGTAGCCGAAACCGAACTGGGCGACTGCAAGTGCTACGAGCATCAGGTAACCCGATGAAACTGTTCTGACGTTTTCACGAATCATGATCTTCTCCTCTCTATCATTTTGATATCATCTTGATATCATCGTTTCGGAATGTCAAGATCCCTGGCCACGCTTATGTTAAATCGTGGGTGGCGAACCCTATGCCCGTTTTGGTGTCAGACTAATTCTGACCCGACCCTTTACCTGAGACGATTTCGAGCGATAATCGCCCAATGGATTCACTCTTCAATGAACTACGCCGCCGTAATGTACTGCGGCTTGCCGCGACCTACGCGCTGGTCGCCTGGATCCTGATCGAAGCAGGGTCGGTCTTGTTACCGACTTTCGGCGTGCCGGAGTGGTTTTTTCGCGCGTACGCGCTGATCATCATTGCCGGATTCTTCGTCTCGCTGATTCTGGCCTGGGTATTTGAGGTCACGCCGGAAGGCGTCAAATTTGATCACGAGATCGACCGAAGTCAGGAACTTCCGAGAAACCGCGGCAAGTCGAATACGATAATTATCGCCCTCCTCGTTATCGCGCTGGGCGTGTCGATATCATTTAACGTCAGCGGCATCCGTGATCAATCTGAAACACAGGGGGTTGCTGTCAGCGGACAGGCAAATTCGATCGCAGTACTGCCCTTTACGAGCCGTAGCAATGACCCGGACAACCAGTTTTTTGCGGATGGTATCCAGGACGATTTGCTAACGCGTCTCGCGGATATCGAGTCGCTTAGAGTCATCTCCCGCACATCCGTCAATGAATACCGCGACACGACGAAAAATCTCCGTGACATTGCTTCAGAGCTCGGCGTAGCCACGATTGTCGAGGGTGCAGTGCAACGATCCGGTGACCAGGTCCGCATCACAGTACAGCTGATTGATGCGGCAAGTGACGAGCACATCTGGGCTGATACCTACGACCGTGCGCTGACCATCAGTAACGTCTTCCAGATTCAAAGCGAAATTTCATCGCAGATCGCTACAGCATTACGCGCCGCGCTTACACCTGAGGAAGAGATACGGCTTGCCGTAATTCCCACTGTCAGTATCGAGGCATTTTCACTGTACAGCGCTGCTCGTGACAATCTTTACTTGCGACGATTCGAGACATTGCAAGAGGCGCGTCGGCAATTCGAGCAGGCCATCGAGCTGGATGCAGACTACGCACAGGCGTATGCGGGATTGGCCGAAACCATCCTCGTGACAGCGACAAATCATGCTTCAATCGACCCGGTTGAAGCCGCTGAGATAGCAGGTGACGCGATTGAAAAGGCCTTGGAACTCGACGAGAACCTCGCAGAAGCCCATGCCGTAAAAGGCCTGCTGCAATTGAACAAATGGAAGGTCTCGCACGATGATGAGACCGTTTCAGCCGCGGCGGTATCTTTCGCGCGTGCGAAAGAACTCAACCCAAACCTGGCCAATGCCTACGTGTGGTCCGCGACCCTGTACGAATCCGACGGCAATGTTGATGGAGCGATCGACGCGCTGACGACGGCAATGGAAATCGACCCCCTCGGTCGCATCCCATATCTCAATCTTCCCGACTTCTACTCGATGCGCGGCGAGAATGAGAAAGCGATTCAGCTGTTGCTCAAGGCGATAGACATTTTTCCAGACTGGCCATTGCCCTACAACTATATGGCCAGACAGTTGAAAGGACTTGGCCGGCTTGACGAAGCGGTCGCCTGGAACGTTGTCGCCCAGTCGATGACGGACGATCCGATGATTAGCGTCGATGCAGTGGGTATATACATAGAGTTTGGTGACACCGATCGACTTGAAGCATTTATGCAAAGTTTCGGCAGCGATCATCCGATGTACGCGATTGGCACCGCGTTCGTACGTTTCATGGAAAACGACTACGAAGGAACCGTTGAAAGTTTCGAAGAGCTCGACCAGCTGTCGGAGGCTCAGGCACAGGTTCTCTATCCGATACTGTCGATGGCCGCTCTGAAACTGAACGAGTACGACAAAGCGCGAGAGTTCCTGACGCAGGCAAACCCAATGCTCGCCAGCGACACTAACGCGAGTGTTAATCGATTCAATCTGCGTGCGGCCGTGATGCTGGCCTATGCATTGCGGCAAACCAATCGTGACCGCCAGGCATCTGACTTGCTGACACAGGCATGGGATATCGTGCAACAGATGCCACGCAATGGTGCTGCAGGACGCGGTATTCGCGATGTTCAGATTCTGGCTGTGCAAGGACGCAAGGACGCAGCTCTCGACGCGCTCAGGGAGGCTATCGACGCGGGCTTTGTCAGCCTCATGGTCTATGACTTCTGGACCCTGGATCAGGACGTGTTACTCGACAATCTGCGCGATGACCCACGCTTTGAGGCCATGCGACTGGAATTGCACGAAGTGATTGATCAGATGCGCGAAAACGTGCGCCAGGCCGACGAGTCGGGAGACTGGAAGGACCTACTGGGCCGGGCGCGCCCGGAACTGAGAGCTGCGCTGGCTAGACGGTGATGCGGCCCATAGCGATAAGGAGCAGCGTAAAGGCAATAAGTACAACGGCCGAGACGCCCAAAAACATGCAGACCATAAAGACAATCTGTTCCATTGCTTTCTCCCGTTTACAGGTAATTTAGAGTTTAGTTCATCCAGAGTCGACCGGGAATTGGAAAATCTAATTCGATTCTCCGAGGTACTTGCTGCGCATTGCTGCGTGTCGTTTCGGTGGGTATTCCTCAGTAATCAACAGGCGCACGTTGTTCCTGGCAATGAGCAGTTGATCGTCGATGAGCTTCGCCAGCTCCCGGGCCTCAACGAGCGTGTCCCTGGCCTCCTCTAACTGCTTGGGCGCCACTGACGCTGCCTTGGCCTGCAGGCGCTCAATCCTGGCATTCGCCTTGCCAATGGCCTTTTCCGCTGCGTGAGCGGCCCGCTCACGATCGCGCATGTAGGTTAGAGCAGAGCCGAAGCGGCCACGCCTGGAGTCCTGCGAGGCCCGGAAAAGCACGAATAGCGCTATGCCCAGGCCAAGAACGCTGGCGATGACCAGCGCCCAGTTCTGCTGCAGGTAGTCGATCGTCATGACCGGACTTTAGCATGAATGTCGTAAAATGCGTTACATTTACAATACCTTTTCTATACAATGCGACGCATGGCGAAGACCAAGATCTCAACATTGAACCTGCGTATCAATCCTTCCATCAAGGATGCTGTGCGCGAGGCCGCGTCGCGCGAGCATCGCAGCGTTGCCAATATGGTCGAGGTCCTGATTCGCCGCCACTGTGATCAGGCAGGGATCACGATTCCGGAACAGTCGGACCTATTCCCGAGGAATGAGAATGGATGAGAAAATGTTGAAGGCGATGGTTGCCGCCGGCGCCATCAAGAATATCGACATTATCGCCAGCGGCGGCCGCTTCCACGTTGAAGCGGCGACACCGAATGGCCCGATAACTGCGGAAACCCGTAAAGGCAAGGTAAAGACCTGGGTCACCCTTGACGCTGCAGCCAAGTGGGTACGCGGCCTCGGCATGGGCGGCGCGCGCATTAACCTGACCCACTGGCAGCCCGGCCAGCGGGAGTTACGGATTTAGGACGGGTCTTCCGGTTCGCCGGACGGCCAGGAACCACCGAAAGGAAACGGCTTGTCGTCCGTGTTAAACGTCATATAACGAATAATCTCGAACATATAGGTGGCAATCGCCTGCCCTATCTGCCGCAATTCACGGTTCACCTCGCCGGTAAATAAGACCCAGAAGAAGCCAAGCACTACGATAACCGTGCCAACCATGCCGGTCAGGCTGATTATCAGGCCGAAGATCAGCATGAACAGCAATCTCAGCCATGTCGTCCGCGACTTCAGATTCTCTTCCATCTTGCCGCTTTCAGCACCGTCTTCCGCAACTTGATCAATCGTCGGGTTGTCATTGCTCACGGTCTGTTCTCCTGTTTTCGCAAATTAATAAATGCCCAGCACTTATTATGGTTCCATTGTTACAATCTTCGACCCCAGGAACCACAATAAATTTCAAAAATCAGCCTATGAAGAATACACTCCCTTTGCTTGCCGCATGCGCGGCATTGCTCATCGCCTGCGAGGCGCCCTCGCCTGCACCTGATGCCTCGTTGGATCCTGCACCTGATGCCTCGATGGAATACGCCAAAGACGCGCAACGCATTGCGAAAACAAGCATCATCGTCGACACCCATGTCGATGTGCCATTTCGACTCCTCGACAATCCGCAAGACATCTCAGAATCCACACCAGGCGGCGACTTCGACTATCCACGTGCCGTTTCCGGCGGGCTAAATGCGCCCTTCATGTCGATATTCACGGAAGCGGACCTGGAGGGCGAAGGCCAGGCGCGAGCCGTTGCCGACGAACTGATTGACCTGGTCGACGACATCGTTGCTAACGCGCCCGAGAAATTCGCGATCGCAACCTCCCCTGCCGAAGTTCGCCAACATTTCGAGCAGGGCATCATGTCATTACCGCTGGGTATGGAAAATGGATCGCCCATCGAAGGCGATCTCGCGAACCTCAAGCATTTCTACGATCGCGGCATTCGTTACATTACGCTGGCACACGGAAAATCCAATCACAT
>CALZHX010000064.1 GCA_945787435.1 uncultured Woeseiaceae bacterium | reverse complement strand
GGTCATGAACCTCGATGCCCACAAAGTTCTTTTCCGGCGCCGCGGCGGCCTGTGCGACCAGTGAGTCGCCATTGCCAAAGCCGATCTCGAGAATGACCGGAGCCTCACGATCGAACAGCAGAGCGAAGTCGAGTGGTTCGGGGCTGAAGTCGAGCCCGAGTTGCGGCCAGAGCTCGTCGAGAGCGCGTTGTTGTGACGCCGTGAGGCGGCCCGCGCGACGCACGAAACTGCGGATCGGACGATGAGGTCTCGATGGCATGTCGTGGTCAATCATTGCGAGTTCTAGCGACCGAATGTGATCGGGCAGGTTTTCTCAGGCCAGCGGCCCGAAATCGAGGAATAGAAGGACGCAATAACAGCAAGATCTTTGTCGCGATCGCCGGTGAGCGAGACGATGGGCCCCAGTCCGAGCCGCTTGTTGCCGTAGTCGAGAAAGCCGAGCACGACAGGGACGTTGGCTCCTTCGGCAATGCGATAGAAGCCACTCTTCCAGCCCGGGGTTTTGCTGCGGGTGCCCTCCGGGGCGAGGCCGAAATAGAAGTCCTCGCTCTCGTCAAACGCTTCGATAGCCTGGGTGACGGCGGAGCGCGATCGATTGCGATCAAGCGGAATTGCGCCGTTGACGCGCAGGAGGAGGCTCATCGGGAACCAGAACATCGAGTCTTTTACGAACCAGTGGATTTTCAGACCGGCATACACCGTGAAGACGATGGCCCAGAAACCATCCCAGTTTGATGTATGTGGTGCGGCTATCAGTACAGCCTTACGAATACTCGGCGCGCCACCCACAATCGTCCAGCCACCAAGCCACAACAGGAACCTGGCGACGTGGGGCAGAATCATCCCCGAGGTTTCCCGTCGTCTTTTGCAAGTTTCTCAAGAAACTCGCCGAGATACTTGAGCACGACCGGCAGCTCTTTCAGTATGCCGCGAAGTTGCGGCAGGTTTTCGCGCAGGTCCTCGAGTATTGCCTTTGGCCCGACCTGCTCGTTCATCCATTGTTTCAGGACCGGATGTGCGGTCTTCCAGAGATCCAGCTGCGGATACAGCTCCCGACCAAGACCCTCGATGTTGAAGAGCGTCTTGTGCAGCAAAATCATCTGCGGCTGAATCTCGACGTTGAAGCGCTGCGCCACGCGGAACAGTCGCATCAGCACCTGTGCGAACGAAATTTCCGAGAGCGGTTTGTTGAAGATGGGTTCGCAGACCGTGCGAACCGCTGTTTCGAGCTGGTCGATACGTGTGCCCTCGGGAACCCAGCCCGAATCGATATGCAGTTTCGCGATGCGGTGATAGTCGCGGTCGAAAAACGCGAGGAAGTTACTGGCAATGTATCTCTGATCCGAAGGACTCAGTGTGCCGACAATGCCGAAATCGACGGCAGCGTACTTTGGATGCTCCGGATCCGTGGCGATGACAAAAATGTTGCCCGGGTGCATGTCGGCATGAAAGAAATTGTGGCGAAACACCTGTGTGAAGAAAATCTCGACACCGTTTTCAGCGAGTACCTGGATATTGGCACCAGCCTCCCGCAACGCCGCCATGTCACTTATGGGGATACCGTAAATGCGTTCCTGAACGAGCACTTCGGGGCGGCAGTAATCCCAGTAAACATCCGGCACATAGAGCATGTCCGAAGCGGCGAAGTTGCGTTTCAGTTGCGCCGCATTGGCGGCCTCACGCATGAGGTCGAGCTCGTCGATGATTGTCTGCTCATACTCCGCGACGACTTCGAGCGGACGCAAGCGCTTGCCGTGCTCCCAGTAGCGGTCAGCGAGACCGGCAATTGTGCGCATGACATCGAGATCCTGTTCGATCTGTTCCTGCACGCCAGGGCGCAGCAGCTTGACGATGACTTCATGGCCGTCGTGCAACTGCGCGGTATGAACCTGTGCAATCGAGGCAGCGGCGAATGGCTCTGTATCGAAGCGCTTGAAGACGTCATCAACCGACTGGCCGTAGGCCGCGTTGAGAATCTCGATGGCCTCTTCGGCAGGAAATGGCGGAACTTCGTCCTGCAGCTTCGCCAGCTCGTCAGCAATATCCGGAGGCAACAGGTCGCGGCGTGTTGATATCGCCTGGCCAAACTTGACGAATATCGGGCCCAGCTCTTCAAGAGCCAGTCGGATACGCTCGCCGAGTGGTGCCGAGGTATCGCGCCGTCTCGGCAGCGCATAGAAAAGAAATCGTAACGGCCGGAGCAGGTGAGTCTTCCTGATAATGTCATCGAGGCCGTACTTCACCAGTACGCGCTGGATGCTGATCATTCGCCGGATCGTCTGGCCGCGGCGCATGATCAGGCGCGCTCCGCCAGGCGATTGATGCGAGCTTCGAGTCGCGCCACGTCATCGCGAAATGTGTCGACCGCGCTGGCGAATCTTTCGACTTCGTAGCGGCTTGGGACATCCCCGCTTTCTTCCTGCAGGTACTCGCGGATGTTGGTTCCCAGCGTGGATCGAGCATCTTTCGCCCAGTCTGCGAAGCCTTTCGCCAGTGTGGCCGCGCGATGCGCCGCAGCATCGCCGACAATGTGAGACAGTTCTTCCTCGAAGTCGGGCTTCGCGTAACCGAGCAATTTCTTAAACGTCTGTGCCGTGTATGCGTCGCCGGTGATATCCAGTGCGCCGTCACGAACCGCAACCTCGCCGGCGGACTCGTCCTTCGGTGCAGCCATTCTCGCAAGCGTCAGCAGCGATCCGGTCAGGATGACGTCGGGATCGGACTCCGAGTCAGTCTTCAGCGTGAGCACCTCGTTGCTAACCACGAAGTACATGGCGAGGGCTGTATCGCGCACGCGTATTGCAATGGTCTTGCCGTCGAGTCGCTGGCACAACTCGCGCGCCGGCGTCGTCTCACTGATATTGCGGTTCAGGACGGTTGTGAGCGGGCGCAAGAGCTTCTCGAGAGGGTCCACTGCCATGCACCTAAATACGGTAGCCGATATGCAGGGCGACAATGCCGCCCGCGAGGTTCTGGTAGCGGCATCGCTCGAAGCCGGCGTCCTGCATCATGCCGAGCAATGTTTCCTGGTCCGGATGCATGCGAATCGACTCGGCCAGGTACTGGTAACTGTCTTCGTCGTCGGCAACGAGCTTGCCGATAAAGGGCAGCACCTTGAACGAGTAAAGGTCATAGGCCGGTTGCAGCGACTTGATCGGTTTCGAGAACTCGAGAATCAGCGCTTTGCCGCCCGGCTTGAGGACGCGATACATTGAGCGCAGGGCTGCATTCTTATCCGTGACGTTGCGTAGTCCGAAGGCGATCGTGACGCGGTCAAAAGACGCCTCATCGAAGGGCAGGCTTTCCGCATTGACCTGGGCAATCGTCACATTGCCCGCGATACCGGCATCAGTGAGACGGCGGCGTCCCTGTTCAAGCATCGCGGCATTGATGTCGGCCAGGACGACATGGCCGTTCGGCCCGACCTGCCGCGCAAACTTGATCGCGAGATCCCCGGTGCCGCCTGCCAGGTCAAGCACATGGTGACCGGGCCGCGCTGCGGCCTGGTCAATGGTGTGCCGCTTCCAGAGGCGATGCAGGCCGGCGGACATCAGGTCATTCATGATGTCGTAGCGTGTTGCGACAGAGTCGAACACATCCCTCACGTGGTCCGCCTTTTCGCCGACGGGCACATCTTTATAGCCGAAATGAGTGGTTTCGACGGGAGCGTCAGGTTTGTTCATGATGCTATGTTATTCGGGCTTTTGGCGAGCATACCCTGCTGTTGCGAGGCGGTCGAGGTAGCGTTTCCAGTTCCCCTCCATGTTATGCCCCAGCTCGTGCAAATAGGACCACGAGTACAGCCCGGTATCGTGGCCGTCATCGAACACCAGCCGCACAGCGTAATGCCCGACGGGGTCGATCGCGGTGATTGCGACGTTCTCCTTGCCGGTCTGCAGCGTTTCCTGCCCGGGCCCATGGCCGACGACCTCGGCACTCGGTGAATGCACGCGCAGGTACTCGAAGCTGAAATTGAATTCCGAGCCGTCCTCGAATGCCACGACGAGCATTTTCGAGCTCTTGCGCAGCGTTATTTCCGTGGGTGTCATCAGAGGATGTATCTACTCAAATCTTCGTCTTTCGACAACTCGGCCAGGTGTTCGTCGACATAGCCGGCACTAATCTGGACGTGTGTGCCACTCTTGTCCGAGGCCTCAAAGGAAATCGTTTCGAGCAGGCGCTCCATAACTGTGTGTAAACGGCGTGCGCCGATATTTTCGGTGTTCTCGTTGACGTGGAACGCCACTTCGGCAAGGCGCCTGACGCCGCTTTCGGTGAACTCGACGTCTACCTCCTCGGTTGCGAGAAGAGCCATGTACTGGGACGTCAGCGAGGCGTCTGGCTCCGTCAGGATGCGGACGAAGTCCTCTGTTGTCAGCGATTTGAGCTCGACGCGGATCGGGAAACGGCCCTGCAATTCAGGAATCAGGTCCGACGGCTTCGCAATATGAAAAGCGCCCGACGCGATAAACAGGATATGGTCTGTTTTGACCATACCGTACTTCGTGTTGATCGTTGAGCCCTCGACCAGTGGCAGGAGATCTCGCTGCACGCCTTCACGTGACACGTCGGCACCCTGTGTGCCGGAGCTTTTCGCTACCTTGTCGAGTTCGTCGAGGAACACGATGCCATGCTGTTCGACCGCTTCGAGCGCCTGTGACTTGAGCTCCTCTTCGTCCAGCATTTTCGCAGCCTCTTCATCGGTAAGCTGCTTGAGCGCGTCCTTCACCTTGAGCTTGCGTGTCGTGCTGCGGTTGCCGCCAATATTCTGGAACATGCCCTGCAACTGGCTGGTCATCTCCTCCATGCCCGGCGGCGCCATGATCTCGACGCCAACCGACATCGCCTGGATCTCGACTTCAATCTCCTTGTTGTCGAGTTTGCCTTCGCGCAACATCTTGCGAAATTTCTGTCGCGTATCACTGTCCTGGGGCTTGTCGTCCGCATCAGTCGCAAAACCAATCGGCTGTTTTGGTGGCGGCAACAAAGCGTCAAGCACGCGCTCCTCGGCGGCGTCTTCGGCGCGATGGCGGAACTTCGCTATCGCGTCCTCGCGAATCATCTTGACGGCAATGTCCATCAGGTCGCGGACGATACTGTCGACTTCGCGACCCACATAACCAACTTCTGTAAATTTAGTCGCTTCGATCTTGATGAATGGCGCCTTTGCCAGCCGTGCAAGGCGCCTGGATATCTCGGTCTTGCCAACGCCGGTTGGGCCGATCATCAGGATGTTCTTCGGCGTTATCTCGCTGCGCAGCGGCTCATCAACCTGTACGCGGCGCCAGCGATTGCGTAATGCAATGGCGACAGCGCGCTTGGCTTCATCCTGGCCAACGATGTGTTTGTCCAGCTCCTGGACGATTTCCCTGGGGGTCATTTGAGACATGTTATTTCGCCGGTAGCTCTTCGATGACAACGTTGTGATTGGTGAATACACAGATATCGCCGGCAATATTCAAGGCTCTCTCGACAACGTCGCGCGCGCCGAGATCGGTGTTGCGCAGCAATGCCAGTGCCGCTGCCTGTGCAAACGGTCCGCCAGAACCAATCGCCATCAGGTCATGTTCGGGCTCGATGACATCACCGTTACCGGAGATGATGAAGGAGCTCTCTTCATCGGCAACACAGAGCAATGCCTCGAGGCGGCGCAGACGCCGGTCAGTGCGCCAGTCTTTGGCAAGTTCGATTGCCGCACGCGTCAGGTTGCCGTATTGCTCGAGCTTGCTTTCGAACAGCTCGAACAGGGTGAAGGCATCCGCCGTGCCGCCGGCAAAACCGGCTATCACGCGGCCGTCCGCGAGTTGCCGGACTTTGCGGGCGTTACCCTTCATTACGGTGTTGCCCATGCTGACCTGGCCATCGCCGGCAATGGCAACAAAGCCATTGCGACGTACCGAGACGATGGTCGTCCCTCGAAATTGATCCATTTATGCCACCTTTGATGATTTGGGTCAGAGCCCAGGGGCTCTGACCCCGGGCACCTAGCTTTTTTTGCGGGCGCGCGGATGAGTCTGGTCGTATATCTGGGCCAGGTGCTGGAAGTCAAGGTGTGTATATACCTGGGTGGTGCTGATATTGGCGTGGCCGAGGAGTTCCTGGACGCCGCGCAGATCATGGCTGGACTCGAGCAGGTGGGTCGCAAACGAATGCCTGAAAAGGTGCGGATAAACGCGTGTATCTATGC
>CALZHX010000063.1 GCA_945787435.1 uncultured Woeseiaceae bacterium | reverse complement strand
GACCCGTACCAGAAAGTGTTCAACGACATAGCGAATGATCTGCAGGCGTACGTCCAGACCTTGCCGCCGAAAGCGATCAGCGACGTTCGCAAAATTACTGAGCTGAAGTTCTTTGCGGACATGTCGCCAGCGGCTTACGGAGAACACCTGGGTGTTGATGATGATGGCATCAACCATATCGTTCGTCTGCCGGCGGATAATGACCCTTCGGTCGATCGGCTGCGGCAGATCCGCGAGCGTGACCGGCTCGTGGTCGATACGCTGAACGAGCACTATGCAAATTTCTATTACGGTATCGCGATTCCGTACCACTCATGGCGTAAGACGGCTCGTGAAGAGTCGGTCAATTATCGCCAGGTTAAACGTTCTGCCATGATGCAGACTCTGATCGGCGCCGTTGTGCTCGCCAGTTCGCTTGCGTACGAGGCCAACAGTTCGAGTTATTCAAAACGACAGATGCAACGCGGAATTCAGAACATCGGTATTGGCCAGGGGCTGGAGACGATGATCACCGGCATCTCGCGACGCAGCGAAGCCAGTATGCACCTCGAGTCGATTAAGGAATTGTCTGAGTCCTTCGGTGCCGAGGCTGCCCCGATGGTCGTGACCGTTGAAGGGGAAACGCGGCGATTGACCGGAACTGCGGCGGCGCAATACGAGAGCTGGCGCAGATTGCTCAAGGAAATCTACGAAGCCGAAACCGGCTTTGTCGGTACGCCCGACGCGACCGATGCAGCTCCCGTCCGTATTGCGGAACCGACGGGATAAGCGATCACCGGTAAATGCAGGACCTCCAACCAGGAATAGAGCTTGCGAGCCGTTACACCCTCGTAAAAAAGCTGGGCACCGGTGGCGCGGCTCAAACCTGGCTGGCAACTGATCGGCTGACGCGTGCTTCCGCCGCGCTCAAAATACTCACCAGCGATCGCGTTGCCGCTGCAGATTTTCACAAGGAATGGCAGACCAGTATTCGACTGATGCATGCGCACATCGCGCGCGTATTCGAATACTACGACGACGCTGATCGTCCGTTCTATAGCCTTCAGTTTATCAACGGTCCTGAACTGAGTGTCCTGGCGGGTGCACCCGTTAAGGACATCCTTGGTCCGATTGCACTAATCGCTGACGCGTTACGGTATGCGCATGCCAAAGGCGTTGTGCATCGCGATATCAAGGCGGCCAATGTTCTCCTGGATCATAACGGGGCGCCGTACCTGGTCGACTTCGGTGTGGCCGCCACCGCGGGGTCGGATGCTGGCGGAGGCTCGCTGATTGCCGCCAGCCCGGCATCTCTTGCAGGGGCCGCGCCACAATCTGCCGATGACATTTTCGCTTTGGGTGGATTGATCTACGAACTGGTCAGCGGTGCTTCGCCGTATTCGTCGTCGGCGACAGCCAAAGACATCCAGAACAAGGTTCCAGCCCCATTGACGCTGGCGGACGGATCAAGGGCTCCCGCGGCAATCTCAAAACTGGTTGCAGCCATGCTGGACAAGGATGCCGCCGCGAGGCCGGAAGCGGAGGGCGTTGTTGCTGCGCTTGAGGCGGCCGGGTTTGCTGCTGCGCCCGCGCCAAAGCGCTATGTGCTCGGCGCGCAGTCCGATGCGGATGAAGTCATCGCGGTTAGCGAGAATCTGCACCCGAAAAAACGCCACGCGGCTGCCGCGGCCGCAGCTGACGTTAAACCCGGCGCCGGAATCAGTCCACGCACACTCGGTACCAGCCTCGCCGTGCTGCTGGTGCTATTGATAGGCGTCGTGTTCTTCCTGCCCGAACCGTCACCGACCGTGCGCGATGACGCGGATGCGACGTCTCCGTCGGCCTCAGTCGACAGCGTCGAAGAAGATAGCGGCGGTGAGGGTGTCGGTTTCAGTGAGAACGTCGAAGACCTGAGTGGCAGGGATGCGCGGGTCAGGGAGCGTTCAGACACGGATGAAGTCCTTGGCCAGTTGCTTTCGAAAATGGAAACGCTTGAAAGTCGCGCTGTGCAGCGTTGGGGAGGGTTGCGCTTCAAGCACGCGCAGGCGGTCTACGCGGAGGGCGACACGGCCTACCTGGCGCGTGATTACGATATTGCAGCCGAAAAGTACGGTGAAGCCATCGCGCTGGTTGATCCGCTTCTCGATGAAGTCGAGCAGGTGTTTGCGACGACCTTCAGTGAGGCACAGACGGCGCTCGATAATGCCGATTCGATCGAGGCCGTTCGCCTGTTCGAACTGGCTGTCGCGATCAGCCCCAATCACGCGGGCGCACGTGCCGGCTACACCCGTGCAAAGAATCTCGACACTGTCATGTCGCTCACCGACCAGGGGTTTGAATTCGAAAATGACCTCGAACTCGAGGCGGCGCGGCAGAGCTTTGCGAGGGCAGTCGAACTCGATCCGGAATGGCAGCCCGCGCAGGCAGGACTCGAACGTGTTCTGGCGACGATCAGGCAGATGGAGTTCGGCCAGCGCATGACCGAAGGGCTAACGGCGCTCGCAGAGCGAGACTACCCGGGTGCCCGAGCCGCGTTTCGAATGGCGCAGGAGATTATGCCTGGGTCGCGCGAACCGGCGGACGGATTGCTGCAGGTCGACCAGGGCATTCGGTTGGACCGCATAGCGATGCTCGAGCGACAAGCCCAGGACGAGGAACGGTCTGAGGCCTGGGAAACAGCCATCGATACCTATAAGAGTATCCTCGAAATCGACGCCGATCTTGCCTTTGCAAAAGACGGATTACGCCGGTCGGAGCAAATGGCTGCGCTGCACGTCCAACTCGACAAGTACATCGAGGAACCTGACAGTCTCAGCTCGGGCGCAAACATGGCCAAGGCGACCAGGCTCGTCGTCGACATCACGCGCATGCCGGAGATCGGCCCCCGCCTTGGAGGGCAGCGTGATGAGTTGTCGCGTCTGCTCAAACGGGCCGCCACGCCGCTGACCGTGAGCTTTGTCTCAGACAATGCTACAGACGTATCGATATACAAAGTTGGTAAACTCGGCAGCTTCGAGACACACCAGCTGGACCTGCGGCCTGGAACGTACGTGGCTGTTGGCAGCCGACCCGGCTTTCGCGATGTGCGGCTGGAGTTCCGGGTTGGGCCGGAAATTGAACTCCAGCCCATCGTGGTTCGCTGCGAGGAAGCGATTTGAGTTTTGACCATTTGTTTATCCGCGATGTCGAAGGCGAACGCCGTTTCGACGCCGGCGACTTGCCGTTACGCGTCGGTACGGGCACGGATTGCCAGCTGCGACTACCCGGCCCCGGCGGCGGGCCGGTCATGCTGCTCGATCTTCTGGATGGCGCCCCGTTTGTACAACCATTTGGTCGCAATGATGCGATGCAAATCAACGGTGAAGCACTCGTCACCAGTACACGCCTGGCAGATGGCGACGTGCTGCAGTTTTTCGGCAGCCAGATCAATGTTTCGGCGACAGCAGATCGACTGACTCTGAATGTGCGGCTGGAAGACAGCGCTTACGTAACCCAGCCGCCGGAATTGCCCGACGATGCGGCGCATGCTGAAGAGGAAGCTATCGCGCCGACCGCGTTCCAGCGCGCCGCGGCAACGGATGCAGCGGCGCAGGTCGAGCACCGCAGCCCGCTCAAGGCAATCATCGGCACAGCGCTGGCATTGCTGATCGTCGCATCCTGGTTGTTGTTTACGTCATCGTCGGTGCGCTTCGAAATGAATCCCGAAGATCCTGACGCAGTTTCGATATCCGGAGGATGGTTCCGCCTGCCAATGGGCAACCGCATGTTGCTGCGCAATGGCGACTATACGGTCACGGTGACAAAGCAGGGCTACTACGACGTCAATCAGAATTTCGCGATTGACGGCGAAGACAGCAAGACAGTCGAGGTGCGCATGCGGCGCTTGCCGGGCCGCCTGACCGTCATGACCAGCCCACCGATTGATGCTGTCGTATCGATAGACAGCAGCACGGTCGGCAAAACACCATTCGGCCCGTTTGAATTACAGCCGGGTGAGCACAGCGTGCGCGTGCGCGCAGACAGGTACCTGCCATTCGGCGATGTTGTCAGTGTCGAAGGTCTCGGCAAACACGACACAGTGCATGTGCAGCTCGTGCGCCGCTGGTCGAATGTTGAAGTGACATCTGAACCGGCTGGTGCGGCGATATTTGCGGGCGCCGAGCGCATCGGTGTAACGCCGGCGACGATTGAGTTGATCGAGGGCACGCACCAGCTCAGTGTCGTCAGGGATGGCTTTAGAGCCTGGGACGGTACCGTGGAAGCCGAGCCCAATGTGGACCACGCCTTGCCGCTGATACAGCTTGAACCGGCGAATGCGAAGTTACTCGTGAATTCCATTCCGCGGGCCGCCAATGTGACGGTCGATGGCCGGTATCGCGGACAATCACCGATTTCGCTCTCACTGTCGCCGGGTGTGGACTACGTCATCGGCCTGTCAAAGGCGGGCTACGGTGCGACGAGCCGCCGAGTGCGGCTCGATGCGGCGGCGAGCGATTCCATCACGGTCGACCTGTCGGCGAGAACCGGTTCCCTGACAGTCAATGTACAACCTGCCGATGCAACTGTTTATGTCGACGGCAGAGCGCGTGGCACGGGTTCGACCACACTGCAACTGAGTTCGGCGCCGCACCGTGTCGAGGTGCGCAAGACTGGCTATAAGACGTGGACCCGCAGCGTAACGCCGCGTCCGGGTTATCCGCAGACTGTTGTAGCGCGATTGCGATCACTCGAATCGATCGAGCAGGAGAAGGTCCAGCAAACCGTCAGCACGGTGGACGACCAGGTAATGCGCCGTGTCGAGCCGGGAACGTTTACGATGGGCTCGTCGCGTGCGGAGCAGGGACGGCGGGCCAACGAGGTACTCGTTCCGGTAACATTGACGCGACCCTTCCTGATTGGTGTACGCGAAGTCACCAACAATGAATTTGCCAAGTTCCGGCCTGGCCATGATTCTGGCAGCGACGTTCACCCGTCGATGGCAGGCGGCGAAAATCCGGTCGCCAATGTGACCTGGGCGGATGCCGTCGAATACTGCAACTGGCTCAGTACGCGAGAAGGCCTGAAACCTGCCTACGAGGAGAAGTTTGGAGAGTGGACAATCATCCGTCCGTTGACCAATGGCTACCGTTTGCCAACAGAAGCCGAGTGGTCCTGGGCTGTGCGATTTGGCGGCAGCGCGAAAGCACAGAAATTCTCCTGGGGCGCCGAAATGCCGCCTAAACGGAACAGCGGTAATTTTGCTGACAGGGCCGCCGCGGATATTACGCCGTCAATCCTGCCGCGTTACGATGACGGTTTCGCCTCGACCGCCCCGGTCGCCAAGTTCACGCCGAACGCGCTCGGCCTCTATGACGGGGCCGGTAACGTTGCGGAATGGGTCAACGACATCTACTCCGTGCCGACGCCGGGACTGACGACGCCGGTCGTCGACCCGATGGGTCCGCAAACCGGAAAAGCCCATGTCGTGCGCGGTTCGAGCTGGCGCCACGCCGGCATACTGGAATTGCGCATGAGTTTTCGTGAATCGGAGACCGCACCGCGATCGGACGTGGGTTTCCGTCTCGCCCGAACCGTGTATTGAGATTTCATGCGACAATTGCGGATGATTACGGTCAAAGCTCACAGAGCTACGCACGAGGACCCACATTGACCCGATTTCTGCTCACACTGATGCTCGGCGTACTTGTCGCGGCCCCCGTATGGGCGCAGCAGGCCGATGAGCAGGTTGACGATGCCGAGGTGGCAGACGCCGTTGTGGCGGACGAGACAGACGTCGAAGTCGAGGCCGAGGCCGAGGCCGAAGAATTTGACGAAGCCGGTCTCGACGAACAGGGGTTTTCCGATGAGGATGATGATTTTCGTCCGTCCGAAGTCATCCCGACCGACCAGTCCATCG
>CALZHX010000062.1 GCA_945787435.1 uncultured Woeseiaceae bacterium | reverse complement strand
GTCTGACGTTGTTCTCGACGGCTCGGATAACTTCGCGACACGCTTCCAGGTGAATGACGCCTGCGTGGCTGCGAACACCTGCCTGATTTCCGGCGCCGCGATCCGACTCGAGGGTCAACTTGCGGAATTCGGTCCCGACTACTCGACCTCACCGTGTTATCGCTGTCTATATAAGGAAGCGGACGAATCGCTCGAGAACTGCGCCGGCAACGGTGTACTCGGTCCGGTTCCGGGCGCGATCGGCACGCTGATGGCCGTCGAGGCTTTGAAGTTCCTGGCCGGGATAGAGTCGTCACGTGGTGTGTTGCGGCTTTTTGACGCGACGAGCGGCGAGTTCCGTGCAGTTAAAGTCGCGAAGCGCGACGACTGCCCTGCCTGCGGTTCTATTTGAGCGAAATTCGCAGAACGATCGGGCCGCCCAGGTCATCCGGCAGGTTGTTGTCCTCGTCGAAACGATTCCAATGGCTGTTCGCCACGAAGTAGAAGTCGTCTTCGACAACGGTGCCTAGCGTCGGCTCATCGAACTGCGGCAGGTTCATGGCAAGCGTCTCAGCCGATTCGATGGCGGAGCCGTCGTCAGACAAAGACATCGCGACAACGCGGTGTGGCCGAATCCCGTTCTGGATCGCAATCAGGCGATTGCCGTGGCGATAGAGTCCATCGATGCCGTAGTCACTGATTGCATCAGGAACCGCGACCCTTTCCACATTTCCGTCGCTGAGACGAACGCGATACAGGCCGCCGATATAGTCCGCGACGTAGAGATGATCTCCGCCGGCATCGAGTACCAGCCCCTGCGGCGAACCGAACACACCTTTTGGAACGAGCGTCGAATACTCGCCGTCAGCGATTGAGTAGCGATAGACAGGACCATCGGCACTGTCGGTCGTGTAAATGGTCTCGTCATCGGCGATCACAAGGTCGCCCAGGACCTGGTCGCCCTCCGCGACCGGCAATCGTGCGCGCTCGCTGATTTCGAGAGAGTCAAGATCGAGCCGAAATAGCCCTGTCTTGTAGGCCGAGCGATCGCTGATGCCCGTGTATTGCGGTACACGGGAGCTCGCGAACCACAGTCCTTCCCGGTCATCGAAACGCATGCCGAACACGCTCCAGTGGCCGGCAGGTCCGATCACCAGCTCGCCGCCACCGAGTGCCTCAATCAAAAGCTGACCATGCCGGATACCACCGAGTATCAGACCACCACCATCCGCAAACGCGATTCCTTCAGGAATGAAATCAGGCCCATCAAACTCCGCCGCCACATCGGCGTCGCCTACAGGCTCGCGAATGCTGGCGATGTTGGCCAGGTAACTGTCCCAGACCGGGTGTTCCCTGAGCAGCGCAAACGCCTCGATATTCTCGACACCGAAATCAATGTGCTTTTCGATTAATTTCCCAAGCGTCGCCATCGCAGCATCGGCATCGCCGTCCAGTGATTCAGCGAACGCGAGGTTGAACAGCGCACCCGGAAATTCGGGCCTGGATTGCAACGAATTCTGCGCCGCAATACGCATCGCGGGATAGTTTTCGGCTTGGTAGGCCGCGACGAGATCTGCCCGCGCGTCTGCATACGAATCCGCGTATGACGTCGGCGACAAAGACACTAGCCACAAGACGGACGCAAGCAGGACTGTTATTCGCTCAATCTTCAACATCACGAGACCCGGATGAGGTGGACTCCGTCCGTGCGATGAATTCGCGTCGATCGAGTACTGATATGGTCAACGACTCCCATATTTGTGTCAACCTCGACATAGTCGCCGATCCTGAAAGACGGGAAGTTCCAGATCTTACTTATCGTTTCCATATCGTAACGGTGTCACTATTGACAGGACCGAACGACTTTACCGCCAGCGGCCATGAATTCACACACAAATCGCGCAGCTCGCAGCACGATCTTTGCCGGACTCCTGCTGCCGGTGATCGCCTGCCTGCCGTTCATACACAGCGCAGCACGGGCAGACGTGGTTTTCACCGGTCTCGACGAACGACAGGAGCTCAATGTGCGTGCATTTTTATCGCTTGCGACAACTCGCTGCGACTCGGCACGCTGGCGTGTGGATCGGCTGTTCCGCGACGCGGACAAGGGCATCCGCAATGCCCTGCAGGCACTGGGCTACTACGAAGCCGTTATCTCGAAGAGTCTGCGTTGGGACGAAGAATGCTGGCATGCAGAGTTCGACATCCAGGCGGGGGAGCCGGTGCGCCTTGGAAAGGTCGATATTGTGGTGGACGGCCCCGCAGCAAGTGACGACTTGTTCCTGCAGCGCGTTTCCGCCGAGCGTCCGGCGGCCGGGGACACGCTCGACCACGGCCGCTACACAGCTTTCAAAGCTTCGATCATGCGCGCCGCAATGCATGCAGGGTACTTCGACGCGGATTTCGAGCACAGCACTGTCACCGTTAATCGTGACAAGAGGTCGGCCGATGTCGACATGCAGTTTCACAGCGGCCCCAAGTATCGCTTCGGATCTGTCAGTTTTACCGCGGGCATCCTGCGCGAAGAACTGCTGCTCGGTTACACCGACATCCGTCCTGGCAATCCGTATTCGGCAAGGCTCATCAGCGAGTTGTACGAGGCGTTGAACGGCAGCAGTTACTTCGAGACAGTATCGATCAGTACGGAGCCAGCGAACCCGGCAGACAACACCGTTCCGGTAACTGTGAGCCTGACACCAGCGAAACGACGCGTGTACTCAATCGGCGGCGGGTACACGACCGATTCCGGTCTCAATGGCAGACTTGGCTATTCCAACCGACGCATGAATATTCGCGGTCACCAGTTCGATAGCAGGCTGTTTCTGTCGGAAGTAAGGTCGGAATTGAATGCCGCATACCGCTGGCCAAGAAATGACCCGCGCAGAGAATGGTACAGCGTTACCGCCGGTATCCAGCATCAGGAAACCAGCACCAGCGAGAACGATACCTACAAGATTGGCGTTCAGCGAACCCGCAATCTTGGCAAAGACTGGCTGGAAACGCGCTACATCGATTACGCCCTGGAAGACTTCACCGTGGCCGACCAGGATACGGATAGCCAGCTCCTCATGTTTGGCAGCAGTTGGGAGACGACAAAAGGCCGGGAACTCGGCCGCTCCGCCAAAGGTTATCGATTCAGTTTCGATCTGCGGGGCGCCAGTGACAAGCTGGTGTCTGACACCAGCTTTGTTCAATTGCGGTCCACTGCAAAGTGGATTCGCTCGATGGGCGCCAATACGCGTGTCATCGCACGCGCCCATCTTGGCCTGACCGCGATAGACGATGTATCAACCTTGCCGGCATCGGTACGTTTCTTCGCGGGCGGCGACCAAAGCATCAGGGGCTATGAATTCGAATCACTTGGACCGGTTAACGACGATGGCGATGTCATTGGTGGCACTCACCTGGTCGATGCAAGCCTCGAATTCGACCACCGGGTGTGGGACAAATGGGCGATCGCTGCATTTGTCGATTCGGGCAGCGCATTTAATGACAGCGATATAGAATTCAGCACGGGTGTTGGCGTGGGATTGCGCTGGTACTCGCCAATCGGCCCGATTCGCATTGACTTCGCGCACCCATTGGACGATCCGGACAAGAGCGTTCGGGTCCATATCGGGTTCGGACCAGATCTGTGATGCATCCTGTCCTCAAGTGTTCGGTTCGAATTGCCTCCTCACTTGCAGTACTGGTGCTTTTGCTGGTCGCCGGTGTTGTTGTCCTCTTGAACACCTCATCCGGCACGCGTTGGGCTATCGATCGCATTGTCGAATCTGTCCCGGGCGAACTGCTGGTCGGCAACGTCGACGGCACGCTGTGGAAGGGACTGAATATTCAGCGCTTGACGTATCGCGACGACGCACAGGAAATTGAAGTTGACGACCTGGCACTGGACATCGACTGGCCGCGAGTCAGCATCGGCCAGGTCGCGCTGCAGTCGCTCGACGCCCACTCAGTTCGGAGGCGCTCCCTGCTCGAGCCTGATCCCGCCCCGAGCCCCCTTGAGCTATCGATGCAGCCCTTGCCGGTTGACATCGTTTTGGGGCGCACAGAGATTCGCGAACTGCAGCTGGGAGAGAAGGACGATGTTATTGGTGCCCACGACATCCTGGTCGTCGACGCCCGCGTAGATGGCAACACATTTCGTGCAGAAAAACTCGCCGTTTCAAGCGCCGACATCTCTTTCACCGCAACCGCTGTTGCTACGACACTCGCGGGCGACGTTCCCACTTCGACGGACATCCGATGGCAGCTCGTCGACACAGATCTGCAGGGTGACGGTACATTGCGCGGCACTCTCGCCGACCTCAATGTGTCGCAGACAATTAGCGGCGAATATGCCGGTGACGTGTCCGCTAACGTGCGGATCCTTCACCGCGTTCTGCCAGACTTTGATGCTGATTTCGACATCGACCTGCACCTGCAGGAAGCGCAAACGCGTATCCGCGGCACGGCAAGCGGCGACACAACTCAACTCACGGCGCTTGATGTCCACGTGGAGCACCCCATCGCTGCGGCCGATGTTTCCGGTGTGCTGACGTGGGCGCCGGTCCGTTCGGCTGACGTGGTCGTACATGCGAGCGGCATTGACGTGGCCGAGCTTGTTGCTGAGCTGAGCGGTACGCTCGAGGCAGACGCGCACATCAGGATCGACGAACTTGGAACTGTTACCGCAACCGGGCTGGCGGCGTCCGGTATCGTTAACAACGCACCGATGAAAGCAAGTGGCGACGTAACGTGGGCGCAGGCACAACTGCACTGTGCAAATTGTTCGCTTGCGGTGGGGACAAATCTGCTGCAACTCAACGGAGACGTTTCCAGGGAAACGGTCAACGCATCCCTTACTTTGAATGCGCCGGTGTTGCATGAGCTTTGGCCACCTGTCTCGGGTGCGGCGCAGGGCAAAGGAACCATTAGTGGCGACCTCGACGACCCTGCCTTCTCGGGCGAGATACATGCCCGGAACATCGCATTCGGGGAGTGGTTCGTACGCCAGGTTGACGTTGTCAGCCGCGAGCTGGCACTTGACGCGATGGACGCCACCGCAACGCTTGCAGGCGTGAAACGCCAGGATGACGATCTCGGCACGGTGAGTGTCACCGTATCCGGCGAGCCCGAAAACCTGGACTTCACAACGGCGTGGGACTATCGCGAGCTGAGAATCATGTCTGCGGGAAACCTGCAGCGCGATGGCGATAACATGGACGGTGTTGTAAGGACCGCATCTGTCACGGAGTCGAACACCGGCGTGTGGCGGCTGGTTAGTCCTTTTGCATTCAGTGTGGCGCCACAAATGACCAGCATCGCGGAGCACACATGGTCTGGTGTGAATGGCGAGCTGCACATCGCGACCTTTAGCGCAGCCGACGATGAGCTAGTGCTCGTCGCGGATCTCAATGGCCTGCCCCTGCAACTCGCGAACGAATTTCTACCAGAAAACTTTGCTCTTTCCGGTGTCGCGAACGCGGAAGTCGATGTCATGATGAGTGCTGGCGAATGGTCCGGCACGATCGACTGGCAACAGTTAAATACCTTGCTACATGCTGAGGCGATCAACGATCAGTCGGCAGACGTCAGCATTCCCCTGGCACAACTCCATGCTGTGCTGCGCGATGGCGGCGTCGCCGCCGAGGCATCGATGGCCATCGAGCCCGCCGTAAGCGGCGAGTTGACCTTCGAGCTCAGCGACTTCACCGGGAACGCGGACCTGGCCGCCCAATTGCAATTTCGGGGCGACGAATGGAGTTGGGTGTCAGCGGTTTTTCCGGAGCTCGACAGCCTTGAAGGCAAGGTAGTCGCATCCGTATCCGCCGTGGGACGACGCAGCACACCGGAGTTCAGTGGCAATGTCGAGTGGAAAAACGGCCGCTTGCTCGTACCTGCACTTAATGTTCCGCTTGAAAATATCGAACTGAATGTGACGGGTGCATCGCACGGCAGCGCGACGATGAAAGGTTCTGCAAAAGCCGGGGATGGGAACCTGCTGCTCGAGGGCCGGTTCAATGAGCTGATGCAAACCACTCGGTCGATGACGCTCAACGTGACGGGCGAAAACGCGGAGCTTATGAACTGGCCCGAGTACAAATTGTGGGCCACTCCCGAGATCACGATCACAGGTGACAAGACCGGTTGGCAGATCAATGGCGAGATTGCGGTTCCGCGTGCCGACATCAAACTGCGCGAGATGCCCGTTGGGGCTGTCCGAGTGTCTCCCGACGTCGTAGTACTGGGTGAAGAGACACCTGTCGCAGAGCCAACACGAATTTCAGGCGAGGCCAGGCTCGTGCTGGGCGAAAAAGTTCATATCAGCGCACTGGGCCTGAACACAGACCTGGAGGGCAACGTGCTAATGACGTATTCGCCGGATCGGCCGCCGAGAGCCAATGGCAACGTTACATTGGTTGATGGTGTCTTCGAAGCCTACGGCCAGAAACTCACCATTTCCCAGGGCGAACTGACATTCACGGGACCGCTGGATAACCCGATCGTCAACGTAAACGCGGTGCGCAAGATCGACACGCTGGACGGTGAGGTCACTGCGGGAATCCAACTGCGGGGACGAGCACAGGACCTGACCTCCACGGTATTTGCCGAACCGGCGATGGCGGACGCAGACGCATTGTCTTACCTCGTCACCGGCCGGCCGCTTAACCAGGCAACAGAAGCCGAGGGCGGTGACCTAACCGGTGCCGCGGTGGCGCTCGGATTGAAACAGGCCAGTCGACTGACCGACCAGATAGGGCAGTCGGTGGGACTCGATCAATTATCGCTAACGGGTGACGGCGGTGAAACGACGGCGCTTGTTGCCGGCAAGCAGGTCAATTCACGCCTGCATGCGCGTTACGTTTACGGCGTCTTCAGCCGCCTGGGAACCTTATTGATGCGCTACAAGATGACGCGAAACCTGTCGATCGAGGCCGGTGCAGGTGAGGTTCAGTCGATCGATATTGTGTATTCGGTTGAGACAGACTAGGCCGGCAAGCAACAACACCAACCCAAGAATCAACAGGGCGGTGGCTAACACCAGACTATGCTGCGTTTGCCGTTGATGGATCGTAACCGAGGTTTGGCGCCAGCCATTTTTCGGCTTCGGCCACGCTCATGCCTTTGCGTTCGGCATAGGACCTGACCTGGTCGCTATCGACCTTGCCTACCGAGAAGTAGCGCGCATCCGGATGCGAGAAATAGAATCCACTGACTGCAGCGGTCGGGTACATCGCATACGAGTCCGTCAGCTTCAGGTCAATGCTCGACTCAACGTCGAGCAAGGTCCACAAAAGACCTTTCTCTGTGTGGTCGGGACACGCCGGGTAACCGGGCGCCGGGCGAATGCCTTTGTATTGTTCAGCGATAAGGTCGTCATTCGACAATTGCTCATCGGCCGCATAGCCCCAGAACTCGCGGCGTACGCGCTCATGCAGGTATTCGGCCGAGGCCTCGGCCAACCTGTCGGCCAACGCTTTGAGCATGATCGCGTTGTAATCATCGTGCTGCTTCTCAAATCGCTCGACATGCTCATCGATACCTATGCCGGCCGTGACGGCGAAAGCGCCAACGTAATCGTCCAGGCCGGACGCAACCGGGGCCACGTAGTCGGCCAGGCAATTCTGCCGTTGGCCCGCGGGTTTCGAACGCTGTTGGCGCAGGTGACACAGGCGCATCACCTGTTCTTTGCGTGATGCATCGCTATAGACGAGCAGGTCATCGTCTTCGCTGTGTGCCGGGAAAAACCCGAACACGGCCCTCGCCTGCAGCCATTTCTCGTTAATGACCTGGTCCAGCAACGCGCTCGCGTCAGCAAACAGGCTGCTCGCTGCCGCGCCGACTGTCACATCGCTCAGAATGCCCGGGAATTTGCCGTGAAACTCCCATGCATTGAAGAACGGCATCCAGTCGATGTAATTGCGCAGTACGTCGAGACTGATGTCCTCGATGACGCGAGTTCCGGTGAATGAAGGCGCTGGCGGCTTGTAGTTATCCCAGTTGCATTGATGCCGTCGCTCACGCGCCTCACGTATCGATAATTGTGGCGCGAGCCGGGATTTTTTCGCGTGCCGCTCACGGCGGCGCGCATTGTCGTCACGTGTTTTCTCAACAAGGATTTTGCGCGTATCCGGTTCCGTCAACGCCTGGGCTACACCAACCGATCGTGATGCATCTTTGACGTAGATGACCGGACCTTCGTAGTTGGGCTCGATCTTGACTGCCGTGTGGGCCGGCGATGTTGTCGCACCGCCGATCAACAGCGGCAATCCGAAATCGAGTCGTTGCATCTCGCTTGCAACGTGCACCATTTCGTCGAGCGATGGCGTAATGAGACCTGACAGCCCGACGATGTTCGCGTTCTCACGCTTCGCTGCCTCGAGAATTTTTTCGCACGAGACCATGACGCCCAGGTCGATGACCTCGAAGGTATTGCACTGCAGGACAACACCGACGATGTTCTTACCGATGTCATGCTCGTCGCCCTTGACCGTAGCGAGCACGACCTTGCCGTTGGAACTCATCCCGCCATCTTTTTCGTCTTCGATATACGGCACGAGGTGCCCGACGGCCTTTTTCATGACGCGCGCCGATTTCACGACCTGCGGCAAGAACATCTTGCCCGCACCGAACAGGTCGCCAACGACATTCATGCCTGCCATTAGCGGGCCTTCGATAACACTGAGAGGCCGTTCGGCGAGCAAGCGTGCTTCCTCGGTGTCATCGACAACATATTGATCGAGCCCGTTTACCAGTGCGTACTCGAGTCGTTTGTCGACATCGAGTTCGCGCCAGGACAGGTCCTGCACTTTCGCCCTGGCACCGGAGGCCTGGCCTTTGTAGTCCTCGGCGACATCCAGCAAACGATCCGTCGCGTCCTCACGTCGTGCGAGGACAACATCCTCAACCGCGTTCCTGAGCTTTTCGGGTAAGTCCTCGTAGATTGCGAGCTGGCCCGCGTTGACGATACCCATGTCCATACCGTTACGAATGGCGTGGTACAGAAAGACCGAATGAATCGCCTCGCGCACGACGTTGTTGCCGCGGAACGAGAACGATACGTTGCACACGCCGCCGCTGACCAACGCGCCGGGCAGCACTTCCTTTATGATCTGCGTCGCTTCAATGAAGTCGATGCCGTAGCGCGCGTGTTCTTCG
>CALZHX010000061.1 GCA_945787435.1 uncultured Woeseiaceae bacterium | reverse complement strand
CGACCTCAAGCCAGCAAACGTGCTCGTCAATGAAGATGGCCTACTGAAGATCGTGGACTTTGGTGTTGCAGCCGCGGCCTCGAGCGGTGATACGCAGTTGACCAAGACTGGCTACGTTATCGGCTCGCCCAAGTACATGGCACCCGAGCAGATTCTTGGCAAGAAAGTCGATGAGACCGCGGATGTCTACAGCATTGGCGTCATCATGTACGAAATGTCTACCGGGATTCCGCCCTACAGTCGCGGTGATCACATGTCCGTCATGTACCAGCACGTCCAGGGCAAAGCCACGCAATGCCAGGACATCAACGCCGATATTCCTGATGAGTACGCCGAGATCATCGCCAAGGCGATGTCGGTCGACAAGACCAAGCGCTACCAGTCGATGGATGAATTGACCGAAGCGCTCGACCAGATAAAGCTGTAACGCCAGCACAATTCCAAAAAATGTGATGTCGCTCTGGTATGCGACATAATTTCCGCCTACGATAGGCGCAAAGCCATGATTTGAATAGGGTTCCGGCCGCAATGGCACGAATAGACGCATTTTTGAAGCTCGGCCTCGCACAGGGATGCTCAGACGTTCACTTGTCCGTCGGCGTACCGCCGATGCTGCGCATGAATGGCGACCTGATGCCGATCAAGTTTCGCAAATTATCCGACACGGAACTCGAGACCTATATTCGGGAAATTCTGACCGCCAATCAGATCGAAACGCTCGAAGCTGGCCACGACCTCGATTTTTCCTATGTCGCCGAAGAAGGCGGTCGTTTTCGGGTCAACGTCTTTCGCAAGGTCACCGGGTACGGCGCCGTGTTTCGGCACATTCCACCCGATGTGCCGACGCTCGAGCAGCTGAATGTGCCCAAGGTACTGACCGAATTTTGCGAATATCACCAGGGCATGGTGCTTGTCACTGGCTCTACCGGAACCGGCAAGTCAACGACGCTCGCGGCGATGATCAACCACCTTAACGAGACACGTAGCCTTAATATCATCAGTCTCGAAGATCCGATCGAGTTCGTGCATCCAAGCAAGAAATGTCAGGTCATTCAGCGTGAACTCGGAACACACCTGACATCATTTGCCGACGGTGTGCGCGCGGCAATGCGCGAAGACCCGGACGTCATTCTCGTTGGCGAGCTTCGTGACGCCGAGACGATCTCGATGGCTATGACAGCCGCTGAAACCGGCCACCTCGTGCTCGGAACGCTACATACGACTGGCGCAGTTAAGACGATTGACCGAATCATCGATGCACTGCCTGGTGAACTTCGTGAACAGACCAAGGCATTCCTGTCCATGAGCCTCAAAGCCGTCGTCACGCAGGTACTCTGCAAGACACCTGATGGCCGGGGCCGTCGCGCAGTTCTCGAAATCCTCGTCAATACTCGTGCAATTGCCAAACTGATCACGACTGACCAGACGCATCAAATTCCATCGCAATTACAGACCGGAAAGGACCTGGGGATGCAGCTCCTGGACCAGGCTTTGCTCGATGCCATCAACAACAAGGAAATCGATCCGGACGACGCGTATCGATTTGCCAATGAGAAGCGCAAGTTCACGCGATTTGTAACTGACACCGAAATGGTTGCGACCCTGGATTCCACAGGCATCGAGAAACAGTACTCATGAGTAAAATCGACCATTACCTGCAGGAAGCGCTGAAGCGGAATGCATCCGACCTGCACTTCGTCTCCGGCGACCCGGTGCGTGCTCGCGTTCACGGCGATTTGCAGATCCTGATGGAAGATAAGCTGACCTTGGAAACAGTGCAGGAGTGTATCTTCGAGATCATGGACGGCACCACTCAACAGATATTTGAAAAAGAAGAGTCCGCGGATTTTGCCTACGAGATTCCCGATATATCGCGCTTTCGCGTGAATACGTTCCGCCACCTCAATGGCATTGGTGGCATCTTCCGCGCCATCCCATCGAAAGCCCTCACGCTCGATGAACTTGCCATGCCGCCCGTCATCTACGATCTTTGCAAGCAGACGTCAGGCATGATTCTCGTTACGGGCAAGACCGGTTCAGGTAAGTCGACAACGCTGGCTGCCATGATTGACGCAATCAACGATTCGATGAAGGGCCATATCCTCACGATTGAGGACCCGATCGAATTCGTCCACAGCACCAAGAACAGCCTGATCAGTCAACGCGAGATTGGTTTGCACAGCGGCTCATTTGCCGAAGCGCTGTATTCGGCCTTGCGCGAAGACCCGGACGTTATCCTGGTCGGCGAAATGCGTGACCTCGAAACGATCAGCATCGCCGTCACTGCAGCCGAAATGGGTATTCTCGTGATGGGCACACTGCACACCAATGGCGCAGCGCAGACCGTCGACCGAATCATCAATTCGTTCCCGGCTAATAAGCAGGCGCATATTCGCACGATGATCTCGACATCGTTGCGCGGCGTGGTATCCCAGCAACTTTTACCAACCAAGGGCAAACCGGGTCGGATTGCGGCTCTCGAAGTTCTGATCAACACCACTGCCGTCGCGAACCTGATACGCCAGGGCAAGCTCGATCAACTTGAAACCGCGATGCAGTCAGGCGGCAATATCGGCATGCAGACAATGGACTCAGCCCTGATGTCCCTCGTCGAAAAGGCATTTATCTCCGGCAAAGAGGCATATCTGCAGGCAAACGACAAATCCAAGTTTGAACGCCTCAAGAACGACAACTGATACGGCGATAAATCGCGTCGGATCCATCCGCACGTGGCATAATCGCGGCCTTTAAGACCGCGCAGATACCGGCTGCCACCCATGCCTGACAAAGCCAGAAAAATCCTTGTAACGAGCGCCCTGCCCTATGTAAACGGGCCACCCCACATGGGGCACATGGTCGAGTACATTCAGACGGATATCTGGGTGCGATTCCAGAAGCTGCGCGGCCATAGCTGTATCTATGTATGTGCAAGTGATGTGCACGGCACCCCGATCATGCTCAAAGCCAGAGAACTCGGGGTCACGCCAGAGGAACTCACGACCACAAATTCAGAAGAATTTATCAAAGTCTTCGAGGCGTTTGGGGTCGATTTCGACAACTACCACACCACGCATTCACCAGAAAACGAGGCGCTGACGGTCGAGATGTTCGAGGCGCTACGAGCAATCGGCGATATCTACACGAAGACAATCGAACAGGCCTATGACGAGAAGGAAGGCATGTTCCTGCCTGACCGATTTGTGCGCGGCACCTGTCCCCGGTGCAAAAGCGAAGACCAGGATGGTGATGCCTGCGAGGTGTGTGGTGCTACGTACACTCCTGAGGATCTCATAGAACCGGTGTCGGTGATTTCAGGTACAACCCCGGTCAAACGAGAGTCGGAGCACTACTTCTTCAAGCTCAGCGAATACGAGCAGCGCCTGCGCGAATGGATGCAGGACGCAACACTCGACAAGAATGTCATCTCCAAGCTCGAGGAGTGGTTCGAAGCGGGACTGAAGGACTGGGACATCTCACGTGATGCGCCTTACTTCGGATTCCGCATTCCGGGCACCGAGGACAAGTACTTCTATGTCTGGCTGGACGCACCCGTAGGATACCCGGCGAGCTTCAAACATCTCTGCGAACGCCGTCCCGACCTCGATTTCGATGAGTATTGGCGACCCGGTCACGACACCGAGGTGTTCCACTTCATCGGCAAGGACATCATGTATTTCCATACGCTGTTCTGGCCAGCCGTACTGCAGGGCGCCGGGTTTCGAACGCCTACAAGTGTTTATGCCCATGGTTTCCTGACCGTAAACGGGCAGAAGATGTCGAAGAGGCGTGGCACGTTCATTATGGCACGCACCTACCTCGACAACCTGAACCCGTCTTATTTGCGCTACTACTACGCCGCAAAGCTCGGGCCGACGATCGAAGATATCGACCTGAACCTCGAAGACTTCATAGCGCGTGTTAACTCGGATCTTGTTGGTAAATTCGTAAATATTGCCAGCCGCTGCGCGGGATTTATTGGCAAACGATTTGATGGCAAGTTAACCGATGCGCTTCCGGAACCCGAGCTGTTTGCAGAGTTTGCAAACGCATCCGAGACGATTGCCGGACACTTCACGAACCGGGAATACTCCAAGGCCATGCGGATCATCATGAGCCTCGCCGATGCTGCGAATCGCTATATCGATGCGAAGAAGCCGTGGGTCATGATTAAGGATGAGGCCCGGCTCGATGAGGTGCAGGCGGTGTGCACACAGGGCCTCAACATGTTCCGTAGCCTCGCGATTTACCTTGCACCGGTGATTCCCGTGGTTGCCGACGGCGCGCAGGCGTTCCTGGGCGAAGAGAGCTGGAACTGGGAATCGGCATCCAGCCCACTGCTCGGCGCAACAATCAACAAGTTCACGCCGCTGTTAACCCGCGTGGAGCAACAGCAGGTCGACAATATGGTCGATCAGTCAAAAGAAACAACCGGGGAACCCCAAACCGTGATTGACGACAACACAATCTCTATCGACGACTTCATGAAGGTCGACCTGCGCATTGCACGCATCGATGAAGCGAACTCGGTCGAGGGCGCCGACAAATTGCTGGCACTGACGCTTGACCTGGGCGATAGCACTCGAAAAGTGTTCGCTGGCATCAAGTCGGCCTATGACGTGGAGAGCCTAATCGGTCGCCAGGTCATCGTTGTTGCGAATCTCGCGCCGCGAAAGATGCGCTTCGGCGTCTCGGAGGGCATGGTGCTTGCCGCCGGGCCGGGTGGCGAGGATATCTTCCTGCTGTCGCCGGACGACGGCGCAGAGCCGGGAATGCGCGTCAAGTAGTTCGGGACTTTCATGAGCGAACTCATCGTCATTCTTGTTGGCACCGTACTCGTCAACAATTTCGTACTCGTGCGCTTCCTGGGTCTTTGTCCCTTCATGGGCGTTTCGCGCAATCTCGAAGCGGCGACCGGAATGTCGCTCGCGACTGCGTTTGTCCTGACCCTGTCGTCGGCAACAGCGTTCCTGCTGCATCAGTATGTGCTGGTTCCGCTTGAGCTCGAATACCTCAGAACCATCAGCTTCATTCTTGTCATCGCCGCCAGCGTGCAATTTACCGAGATCATGGTGCGCCGGCTGAGTCCGCTGTTGCACCAGGTGCTCGGCATTTTCATTCCGCTCATCGCGACCAACTGTGCCGTTCTCGGCGTCGCGTTGCTTAACGTACAGCAATCCAAAGGCTTCGTGCAATCCGTGTTTTTCGGTTTCGGTGCCTCTGCGGGCTTTGCCCTGGTGCTCGTCATGTTTGCGTCGATCCGCGAACGACTCGACGCAGCCGATATCCCGATGCCATTCAGGGGCACGGCCATCGCGCTGTTAACCGCCGGCATCATGTCGCTTGCGTTCATGGGATTCTCGGGCATGGCCCGGCCGTGACGGGCGCGTTTCGCTATGTGGATAGCCATAATTACAATCGCATTGCTGGCGCTGCTTGCCGGGCTCGCGCTGAGCTATGCGTCGCAATCATTGCCCGCCGATTCCGGCCAGCTCGTTGAACAAGTCAATGAACTGCTCCCACAAACCCAGTGTGCCCAGTGCGGTTACCCGGGCTGTCGCCCATACGCCCAGGCAATCGTCGACGACGCTATCGCGATCAATCTTTGCCCGCCGGGCGGTGACGATACAATTCGACGCCTTGCAACGTTGCTCGGAACCGATGTACTGCCGCTCGCTGAAAAACAGGCGCTTGAGCGCGCCGTCGCCGTTATCGATGAGTCCTTGTGTATTGGCTGCATGCATTGCCGCACTGCGTGTCCCGTGGACGCCATTGTTGGCGCGCATCAATTGATGCACACGGTGATTGAAAAAGAGTGCACGGGCTGCGAACTCTGCGTTGCGCCCTGCCCGGTCGACTGCATTAGCATGCGGAGCCTCGCGTGAGTGCACCTACTTATGACCTCGGCAAGCTCCATGGCGGCCTGCGGCTCGAGGCGCACAAGGCCGCATCAACAGCGGAACCAGTATTACAGATCCCGATTCCGGATCAACTCGTACTGCCTATCACTCAACATGCCGGCGACCCGGCGCAGCCAATTGTCGGTATTGGGGAGCATGTACTCAAAGGCCAGTTGATTGCCGAAGTTGATGGATCGCTTGGCGCTCCTGTGCACGCATCATCGTCCGGCACGGTCGTAGCGATCGAGCCCTGGCCGGTATCCCGGCGCCATGGGGATAATGCGCCGTGCATCGTCATTGAATGCGATGGCGAAGACCGTCCCATCGACGCCGCAGACGCAGCGCCTGACTGGAGCACAGTTCTGCCCGGCATACTGCTGAAGAAGATTCTCAAGGGTGGAATTGTCGGCCTGGGTGGGGCTGTGTTCCCAACGGCACAAAAACTCATGGAGGCCATCACCTGCGACCCGGACTACCTGATCCTCAATGGCGTTGAGTGCGAACCATATATAAGTTGTGACGACATGCTGATGCGCGAGTACGCGCACGAAGTACTCGGCGGCGCCCGGATACTCCTGCGCGCACTCGAACTGGATACCTGTTACATCGCCGTCGAAAGCGATAAACCCGCTGCACTGCAACGGCTGGGCGAAGTGCTGGCTGAGCTGGACGACGATTCCGTGGTGCTAAAGCAAGTCCCGACAATCTATCCGTCCGGTGGGGAAGACCAACTTGTGCAACTGGTTGCGGGCCGGGAGGTTCCATCAGGTGGCCTGCCAACAGATGTCGGATGCCTTGTTCAGAATGTTGGTACGGCGGCAGCGATCTACCGATGGGTAGTCCGCAATGAACCGCTGATCTCCCGCATTACGACAGTAACCGGCGATGGCGTCGTTCGACCCGTCAATGTCGAAGCGCGTCTTGGCACGACGATTGCCGACATTATTGAATACCTCGGCGGCTACACGGAACACGCCCAGCAACTGATAATCGGCGGACCGATGACTGGCAAGTCGGTCACCTCGGACCGCGTTCCGGTAGTCAAGGCAACGAACTGCATACTGGTAATGTCCGACGCGCCGGTAATCGGCGACGAAATGCCCTGCATCCGCTGTGGCGACTGTGCAGCCGTGTGCCCGGTACAACTGCTGCCGCAACAGTTGTTCTGGTACACCTGCGCCGATGACGAAGCGAAGATGCGCAGCCACGGCCTGATTGACTGTATCGAATGCGGCTGCTGTGATCTCGTATGCCCCAGCCACATTCCGCTAACCGCAGATTTTCGTACCGCAAAAGCCCGCATTCGAGAACTTGCTGATGAGAAATCTCGTGCCAAACGTGCGCGCCAGCGCTTCGAGGCGCGTAATGAACGAATCGAAAAAGAACAGCAGGTACGTGATGAGGAACTGGCCAGCCAGAAAGCGTCGGCCAGACAGGCCGGAGCCGATGCGATTGCCGAAATCATGAAGCGCAAGCAACGAAAGGACGAGGACCAGTAATGGAATTCGCCCGCCGGGAAGCTCCTTACATCAGACCGAACGTCGACGTTGGATCGATGATGCTGCAGGTATTGGCTGCATTGATACCGGCAGCGCTGGCGCATGTCTGGTATTTCGGGCCGGGTTTCCTGTTCAACCTGATTATTGCGACGGCTTTCTGTGTCGGTGGTGAGACGCTCATGATGCGAGCGCGCGGCCGTGACCCGATGATCGCACTCTCCGACTACAGCGCTATCGTCACCGCAGCACTTCTGGCGTTCGCATTACCCTCATTGACACCGTGGTGGGTCACGGCGACCGGCGCGCTGTTTGCCATCGTTGTCGCCTAACACCTGTATGGGGGCCTCGGCTTCAACGTCTTTAACCCGGCAATGGTCGGCTATGTCGT
>CALZHX010000060.1 GCA_945787435.1 uncultured Woeseiaceae bacterium | reverse complement strand
TAGTCGTCGGCGGACTTGCCTGCCATTTTCGTCAGCATGTCGATCACGCGGCGTGTCAACGCGCCGCGCATGGCGCTGAGTTCCGGGTTTTGCTGCAGAAGCTCACGCGAGATATTGAGCGGCAGGTCTGAGGAATCCACCACGCCTTTTACAAAGCGCAGGTACATCGGCAGGAACTGCTCCGCCTCATCCATGATGAAAACTCGTTGTACATACAGCTTCAGACCGCGCGGCGCCTCGCGATTCCAGAGGTCAAAAGGCGCATTCGCCGGAATGTACAACAGGCTCGTGTATTCCCGTTTTCCTTCAACCCGGTTGTGACTCCAGGTGAGCGGATCGGAGAAATCATGTGACAGGTGTTTGTAAAACTCCGTGTACTCCTCGTCACTCAGGTCGCTGCGCGAGCGCGTCCATAATGCGGTGGCCGCGTTGACGACCTTGGCATCGTCGTCATCATCCGCCGACCCGGACAGGGTGACCGGGAATGCAATGTGATCAGAATATTTTCGAATCAGGTTCTCGATTCGAAACGGCTCAGCAAATTCGGATTCCGTATCCTTGAGATACAGGGTCACCGAGGTTCCGCGCTCTGCGCGCTCCACGGTCTCTACGGTAAATTCACCCTCACCATCCGATTCCCATCGAACACCGTCGTTCGCTTTGAGACCTGCCCTGCGGGATTCAACGACAACCTTGTCGGCCACGATGAAGGCCGAATAGAAACCGACACCAAACTGGCCGATCAGCTGTGCGTCCTTTTGCTCGTCGCCGGTCATTTGCTGCAGGAACTCGGCCGTTCCGGAGCGAGCGATAGTGCCGAGATGTTCAACGAGTTCATCTCGCGACATACCGATGCCGTTGTCGCTGATTGTGACCGTGTTGTTGTCTTTGTCGGACTCGATGCGAATCGAGAGATCGGGGTCTTCGCTCAGCAGCTCAGGCTCAGCCAGCGCCTCAAAACGTAGCTTGTCGGCTGCATCCGAGGCGTTTGAGATCAATTCTCTTAGGAAGATCTCCTTGTTGCTGTATAGCGAATGGATCATCAGCTTTAACAGCTGACGAACTTCGGTTTGGAAACCAAGGGTTTCCCGGCTTGTCGCGGTGCTCACGCAGTCGCTCCTTCTGCATCTGCCTTCAATTGGCAGACACGATAGGGGCTTATCAGACTATTTCAAGTCGCGGTGAGGTAACGGTGTGATAAAGCAGGCTTACAAACAGCAGTAACGCGGTCGCGAGCGCGAGTGGCGGATGTGCAAGCGCAAGCAGGATTCCACCTGCCTGGAGCGCGATTGTCGTACAGGCGGCGATCACACCAAGGCAGAATTTTCGGATTCGCTCGGTGAGCAGCCCGACCATCGAGATCAGGTCGTCGAGATCATCCATGAGTTGCGCGAGGCGTTCCACAGCGATTCGCTAGCGAACGATGGACAGCATCGGGCCACCGCTTTTCGGATCACCCGACTCGGAATCGATGTCGTCGAGCTCCGAGACATTCGACTGTTTCGCATGGGCAATTGCCCGATGAAACAGTTCCCAGCGTTGCCGTGCGGACTCATCCTTGAGAAAGACCACGGGCGATTGAGCTTCCTTGCACTTGTTTGACATACTCTTCTAATCGCAAATTAAGTGTCAGTAAGAGTGACTATAAATAGCTCTGCGTGGCGCCTCCGTGAGGCAGATCACAGCTTGATTTAGAAGTTGTGAATTCCGCAATTCAATCGCTAAAAATCAGACGCAGTACCGGTTCAAAACGGCGTTGGTTAGTGCTTTTGAAGGTGACATTCGTCACAGTCGAACGCTATGTCCAATGAGCAGCAGCAACCAACGAAAAACGCCGGCAAAGCCGGCGTTCGATAATGCTGTGTTCGCGAGAGATAACTACTCGCCGTCTTCGCCACCGTCAGGTTCCCAGTTGCGCTTCACCTGTTCCGACCAGCTGCGATAACCTTTCCAGGTATACAGCGAAGGGTCAATGCCAACTCGCCGACCGCGGGGGGCAGGTGCCTTGGAAATCCATTGGCGGTATTGCTGCCAACCATCCGCATCGTTCGCGGCAGGTTCTGCAGGCGTTACAGACTTGTCTGATTCGTCGTTACTCGACTTGCCATCCGTGCTGTAGTCGGCCACCCATCTGAGGTGTTTGCTATCCGGCATAACTATGCTCAGTAAATCCTTTGAACAGATGCTAAGTGTCGACTGGCATAATTCACAGGAACTGCATCACAGTGCAGACTGCGATTTTTCACATAACTTTCAATGTGTTACCGGGCCTTTTTACTTAATCAACCGGGCGAGTGTGACTTTGAACGGGTAGATTTAACAATAAGCCGCAGATTTTTTTATCGGACCTGATAACAAGGAACGTAATCGCTCCCGGAGATTTTCATGCGCTTCTGCTCGACAAAGGCCTTTAGCAGGTCGTCGAGCAGGCTCATTATTTTTGCCGAGGCCGTGATTTCGAACGGTCCGTCTTTCTCGATCAGGCTCGCGGTATCTTCACGGACGTTGCCGGAGACGATACCCGAGAACGCGCGACGCAGATTCGCCGCGAGAACATGTTTTGGCAAATCCTCGCTGATTTCCAGCTCGCTCATTGCCGCATGTGTCGATGGGAACGGGCGCTGAAATTCCTCATCAATCGCCAGTCGCCAGTTGAAGTAGTATGCGTCGCCATGCTGTGTGCGAAATTCCTGAACATCTTTGAGCCCCGCACGCATGCTGCGAGCAACCTCGCGCGGATCGTCGATGACTATCTTGTAGCGGCGTTGTGCGTCCTTACCAAGCGTCGCGGCAACAAACGCGTCAATTTGCCGGAAATAGGGCTCTGCGGAAGCCGGCCCGGTCATAATCATCGGCATTGGCTGGCCCTGGTTGTCCGGGTGCATCAGCACGCCGAGCAAATAGAGTATTTCCTCAGCCGTTCCCACGCCACCTGGAAAGACAACGATGCCATGGCCGACACGGACGAACGCTTCCAGGCGTTTTTCCATGTCGGGCATGATCACCAGGGAATTCACGATCGGGTTGGGTGATTCCGCAGCAATAATGCCGGGTTCGCTAATACCGATGTAACGACCGTTACGGATACGCTGCTTCGCATGACCGATCGTCGCACCTTTCATCGGGCCCTTCATGGCACCGGCACCGCAGCCGGTGCAAACATTCAGTCCTCGCAGGCCCAGTTGATAACCCACGAGCTTGGTGTAATCGTATTCGGCGCGGCTGATGGCGTGGCCTCCCCAGCATACGACGAGATTCACGTCTGCCGGCAGCTTTAGCAGCCCCGCATTGCGGACAATGTGAAACACCGCATCTGTGATTCCGTCACCAGCCTGCAAATCGAATCGATTACTATCGATAACAACGTTGCGCGTGTAGACGATGTCGCGAAGTACGGCGAACAGCAATTCGCGAATACCGCGAATCATCTTGCCATCGACAAAGGCACCCCCCGGCGCGCTTTGCAGCGACAACTTCAGCCCGCGATCCTGCTGGATGAACCCCAACTCGAAATCTTCATATCGCTCGAGCATGGTGCGCGCGTCGTCAATCTCGCTGCCGGAGTTCAGGACAGCAAGCATGCAACGCCGTAGCAGGGTGTAGAGGCCGCCTTCGCCGCTTGAGCGCAGCTGATCGACCTCAAGCTGAGACATGACCTCCAGGCTGCCCTCGGGCCGCACCTCGGTGTTGACAGGATCCAGGATCGTCAAGTCCCGCTCAGTCAAGGCCGGATTTCAATGGGGGTGTTGTCGGCAGTCATCAGCCAGATGTCGATCATGTCGGAATTCGAGACCGCGATGCAGCCGTTGGTCCAGTCCTGCGTGCTGTAATAGGTCTCGGATCGCGTTGGCGTATTAGGCTGACCATGAATCATGATGGCGCCACCCGGATCGAGTCCTTTCGAGCGCGCCTCACGGATATCCTGCCCATTGGGGTAGGAAACGTGAATCGAGAGGAAGAACTCGCTATTCGGATTGCGTACGTCGAGCAAGTAGGTTCCTTCCGGCGTGCGAAAGTCGCCCTCAAACTTCTTGTCCCCGGTCGGACGAATGCCGAGTGCGATGTCGAAAGTCCGGATCGCTTCACCATTTCTTACAAGGTGCAGTTTTCGATCGCCCTTTTCGACGACCACCCTGTCTGCAGTCGGAAAGCCGCCCGCCTGCAACCCTCCCTGGGTCAGCAGGAACAACAATATCAGTGCGGTACTCAGTTTGCGCATGAGCCGAGGTTAGCAAACCTTTGCTGACGGGAACATGGCACAATTCACACGTTCTTGCCGGCGATCCAGCCAATCGCAAAGCCAATGCCACCTGCAACCAGCGTGTAAACGGGCAAAAAACGGAACAGGCCTTCGGGGTTCGTCGCGCCCGTGAACAGCCCATTGAGGTTCACCGAAAAGGCGTAGTGCAGGTATGCGGAGAGTCCCAGCGCCGGGATTGCGTAGCCCGCGACGCCGAGCGGCAGGCGAAAGCCAGATCCGGTCCAGGTCCCACCACCGCGATACAGGGTAATCGCAGCAAGCAACAGCACGACGATGGGCGGCACGAGGTTGCGCAGGACGTATGGGCCGCCCTGCTGGACGTCGTTAATCCAGAAACCTGCCGCGATGATGACCAACACCAGCGGCGCAAGTCGCACGAGGAACAGGCGCAGCATGGTCTATCAGGTCCTGTCGACGCTGGTCAGGACAGGAAAGCGCACGGTCGTTCCAGGCTGAATGTTGTGGAGATCGAATTCCGGATTGTACTGCCGGAAAAGCCAGACCGGCACATCGTATTCACGCAGCGCAAGCACCCAGATCGCCTCGCCACGTGCAATGACGTGCTCGGTCACACCTGAGATGATGTTCTCGCGAAAGAAGGTATCCTGCTGTCCGCGATGGAACGCAACGCGTTTGTCTTCGAAAGACTGCGCGTCGACAGCGCTGAGATCGAGTTTGATACGCTGGCCGACGTCAACAGGCGTTCGAAAGGACAGGCCGTTGATATCGCGCAATCGTTGCGTCCGTATGCCAAGCCAGTCTGCATAATGGCCCAGCGTTTCAAGCGGGTGAACTTCGATAGACCGGTCACTTGCAACGCTGTAATCGCTTGGATCGGACAACAGGGCTGTTTGAATCGTGCCGAGCAGACTTGCAGCGAGATCGCTGTCAGCCATCGCTCCCGGTGTTTGCTCCGATACCGTTTCGGGAACCTGTATCGCCGGCGCATCCGCGCTGACGATGGCGGCCGCCACCACGGGTGCGGGCGGCGATACAACCGGCGCTGGTCCGGCGGCGGGCAGGCGCAGTCGCTGGCCAGCCCGGATGCGATTCGAGCTGTTCAGGTTGTTGAGAGTCATGAGCGTCGACACCCTCGTCTTATACGTCTGCGCGATTTGCGACAATGTGTCACCGCGCGCAATCGTGTGGAACAGGTCGGGCAGCTGTGAGGATTGCCAGGTATCGCCAGCGATGCCGGCGAGCAGCGTGTCTACGGGCGAATCGAGCAGGTCCGCCGGCAAGCGAACCTGCAAGCCTTTCGGCAAGTGCTTGCTGCCTTGCCACACGGTCGACTGCAATGCCGGGTTGTGCGCCGCGAGTTGCCGCTCAGTTACATTAAGCGCGTTACTCAAATCCGCCGCGGAAATATAGGCGTCAAGTTCAAATGTTGCAAAGTCGGTCGGCTTGTCCACGGTATGGCCCGGGAAGTAGGTGTCGCC
>CALZHX010000059.1 GCA_945787435.1 uncultured Woeseiaceae bacterium | reverse complement strand
TCGCCGCTGTAGCGCTCATCGGCGAGAAACTCGGTCTCTGGCCCCCAGTAGACCAGGTCGGGCTCCCAGTCGTCCACGCGCCCGCCGGCGAAACCGAAGGTCTTGAAGCCCATGGACTCCAGCGAGACATTGCCTGCCAGGACCATCAGGTCGGCCCATGAAAGGCTGCGGCCGTACTTCTGCTTAACGGGCCAAAGCAACCGCCGTGCCTTGTCCAGATTGACATTGTCAGGCCAGCTGTTCAGCGGCTCGAAACGTTGTTGACCGCCACCGGCACCACCGCGCCCGTCAGACACCCGGGAGGTTCCGGCGCTGTGCCAGGCCATGCGGATAAAGAACGGACCATAGTGGCCATAGTCTGCCGGCCACCAGTCCTGCGATGTCTTCAGCACGGACTCTATGTCTTTTTTCACGGCATCGAGGTCGAGACTGGCGAATACCTCGGCATAGTTAAAGTCGTCCCCCATCGGGTTCGACTCAGCGCTGTGATCGCGAAGAGCATTAAGATTGAGGTTTTCGGGCCACCAAAACTGGTTCGACTTCGGCTCACCCTGAGCAAAAGCCGGGGCTGATGGCACCACTGCTGACATCGCTAAAGTTAGAGCGATGAGCAAAGGCATCGTATGTTTACGCATTGGTTTTCCCCTTGAATAAGAATGACTCCGACTACAATCACATTAAAGCGCATTTAGATCATCGAGTTGATGGAATATTTATGTCGCAATATGCGATAAAATCGTACGCATGCTGAATCGATTTCATACGGTCGCTTTCCCCACCTTTTTGTGCCAAATTGCCGTGCATGTCCATTCGTAGTTACCCACACTTGTTCGCCCCACTCGACCTCGGCTTCACGACCCTGAAGAACCGCGTGCTGATGGGCTCTATGCACACAGGGCTCGAAGACGGCAATAAACACGACCGTCTCGCGGCGTACTTTGCCGAACGCGCCCGGGGTGATGTCGGCCTGATTGTTACGGGCGGTTACGCACCGAACCGAGTTGGCGGCGTAAAACCTTTCGCGGGAAAACTGACTACCCGGTCAGAGGTGAGAAAACATCAGCGGGTTACAAACGCGGTGCATGACGAAGGCGGCAAGATCGCGATGCAGATTCTGCACGCCGGGCGTTACGCCTACCATCCGTTTTCGGTAGCACCTTCCAGGATACGCTCGCCGATTACACCCTTCACACCACGCGAACTATCGGCTGCAGGCGTTGAAAAGCAGATAAACGCTTTCGTACGATGCGCGCAGCTGGCGCGTGACGCCGGTTACGACGGCGTCGAAATCATGGGCTCGGAAGGATATTTCATCAACGAGTTCCTGGTCACACATACGAACCAGCGTACAGACAAGTGGGGTGGCGACTACACACAACGCATGCGCTTGCCTGTGGAGATCGTCGAACGAACCCGGGAAGCGGTTGGCAAAGACTTCATCATCATCTATCGGCTATCCATGATTGACTTGATTCCCGACGGCAACAGTTGGGAAGAAACCGTGGCGTTAGCAAAGGCCATCGAGTCCGCCAGCGCCACGATCATCAACACGGGAATTGGATGGCACGAAGCGCGTGTCCCAACCATCGCGACATCCGTTCCTCGCGGTGCATTCGCCTGGGTTACAAAGAAGATGATGCGCGAGGTCACAATCCCGTTGGTGACCTCCAACCGGATTAACCTGCCATCCACGGCAGAACAGATCTTGTCCGATGGCTGTGGAGACATGGTCTCTATGGCGCGCCCCCTGCTGGCGGATCCTGAGTTTGTGCGAAAAGCGCGCGAAGGTCGCTCTGACGAAATCAACGTATGCATCGCCTGCAACCAGGCCTGCCTCGATCACACCTTCGCCAACAAGATGAGCAGCTGCCTTGTAAATCCGAGGGCCTGCCACGAAACAGAGTTGAACTACAACAAAGCGGCGGATAGTCGCAAGTTCGCCGTTGTTGGTTCGGGGCCGGCTGGAATCTCTGCGGCTTTGGTGCTGGCCGAGCGTGGCCACGAGGTCGAATTGTATGAGGCGGCGGCTGAAATTGGTGGTCAGTTGAACATGGCCAAGGTCATTCCCGGCAAGGAAGAATTTCACGAGATGTTGGGGTACTTCAAGCGCCAGGTTGAGCTCACGGGCGTGCGAGTAAATCTGAATACCCGAGTCAGTGCAGATGAGCTGACGACCAGGGACTATGACGGTGTGATCGTCGCTACAGGTGTCACACCGCGAAACCCGGGAATCGAAGGACAGGATCACCCGAAAGTCCTTAGTTATATCGATGTTCTTCGCGAGCAGGTACCGGTGGGTGAGCGCGTCGCAATCATTGGCGCCGGCGGTATCGGATTCGACGTCGCGGAATTCCTGCTGCAGGACGGACATTCACCCACCCTGGATCTCGACGAATGGTTGGCCGAATGGGGCGTTGTCGATCCATCGGTCGCTCGAGGCGGTATTTCACCGCGACGATCGCCGCCGGAGCCGCGACGGCAAATCACGCTGCTGCAACGCAAAACCGGAAAACACGGCGCCAGACTGGGCAAGACCACGGGCTGGATACACCGTGCCGTGTTGAAGATGAATAATGTGCAGATGATTGGCGACGTGAACTACGAGCGTATTGGCGATAAAGGCCTGTTGATCAGCTACGGCGACAAACGTGAGAACCCGACCTGGATCGATGTAGACCACATCGTGATGTGCGCCGGACAAGTTCCCCTGCGCGAGCTGCAGGAACCGCTGCAGGCCGCCGGTATCTCGACCCATGTCATCGGCGGCGCTGATGTGGCGTCTGAGCTCGATGCCAAACGCGCGATCGATCAGGGCTGTAGGCTCGCCGCAGGACTCTGAATCAAATAGGCGCGAAGCTCGGATTTCATTTGAATGTTTAACGTGCTGTGGCACTATGCTCTTGTCGTATCTGACCTGTAGCTGGCTTGGGAGCCACCATGAAACTACACACGCTTTTGATTGTCGGGTTCGCTTTAAGCATGACCGCTTGTGCTGAGAAGGAACCGGCTATGCCTGAGGCGCTTGACGAGGCGCAAGCGCCTTCGCCAGCAGCCGAAGCAGCCCCGGAAAAGATGGGGGAATGGCTTAACGATGAGTTTTTGGAGCACATGCACCGCCACGCGGATGAACTCGATGAACTCAACCTGGCCCTCGCTGACGGCGACCTCGATGCAGCCAAAAAGTCGGCCAACTGGTTGTCGCGGCACGACGGGGTTAGCGGAATCCCGGACGAATGGCAGCTATACCTGGTTAACATGCGCGAGGCAGCCGACGCCGTAGCGGAAGCAACTGATCTTGAAGCCGCACGCCTCCCCGCGGAGCGTATTTCCGAGAATTGCCAGGGCTGCCATATTGCCGCTGGAGTCGTTACCGATTAGCGGCAATGCCAACGCGCCAGCACCAACGTAGTGGCTGATCCGGATTCGCGTCACTTCTTTTGGGCAATCGCGATCTTTGGCCTTATGTGAGGCCTGCATTCCTGAGCGGCAACTCACGTACCCGATTGCCAGCCGCCGCGAAGTACGCGTTGACGATGGCAGGTGCCACGGGCGGTACGCCCGGCTCGCCGACGCCGCCCGGAGGTGCGTCGGACTCCATGATGTGGGTATGAATCCCGGCGGGCGCCTCGCTCATTCGAACCATCGGGTAGGAATCGAAGTTGCCTTCGACTACAGCGCCGTCTCTTGTCGTAAGTTCCCCGTGCAAAGCGAGGCTCATACCAAAGATCCCGGCGCCTTCCAGTTGTGAGTGAACACGATCCGGA
>CALZHX010000058.1 GCA_945787435.1 uncultured Woeseiaceae bacterium | reverse complement strand
TTACGATACGCAGGAATTGCGCGAGTTCGGCGAGTTCCTGCAGTGTCGCCGTACGATCAACCTGTTCTTGCAGACACCCGTACCCGATGGGCTAATTACGGAAGCCGTTGAAGCCGCAACCTGGGCGCCGAACCATCACGTCACGGAGCCCTGGAATTTCTATCTGTTGGGCAGGGAAACGGTCGACGCCTGCCTGGGTCTCGTCGAAGCCATCTGTACGGAAAAAAAAGGTGATGCCAGGGCCGGCGAGCACAAAGCAAAAAGCTGGTCCGAAAAACCCGGCTGGATGCTAATCACCTGCCGGACGTCTGCAGATGCATTGCGGCAGCAGGAAGACTATGCGGCGTGCAGTGCGGCGACGCAGAATTTCATGCTGTACCTGTGGAAGGCGGGTGTTGGTTCAAAGTGGACGACCGGCGATATTACGCGCGATGTGCGGTTCTTCGAAATCGTCGGCGTCGACCCGGATGAAGAATTCGTTGTCGGCCTTATCTGGTATGGCTACCCTAAACTGACGCCGACGCAATCGCGCCAATCCACGGACAAGGTTCTGAAGAAACTACCCTAGTCGCGGGCAAGTTCGTCGGGGTGGTGGACTACTTGCGGGCACAGTACCGGGCGCAGCAAGTACACCAGAACGACAAGCACGCCCACGGTACCCATAATCACCGCGGAATTGCGTACCGTACCGTTGTAGATCGCAGCGCCAAGAAAAGCGCCTGACGCGCCGATGATGTTCTGTATCGTGCCAATGATCGACGAGGCGACGCCGGCGATTTTCGGCAATGGATCGAGCGCAATGACCGTTGCATTCGGCATAACGATGGCGACCGACGCCATGAACAGGCACATGCTTCCCCAGAGCAGCACAAACGGCGCCGAATTCAGCCATGCCATTATCAACAACGACACGCCGCTGATTCCATAGAGCGTGACGCCGATAGCAATGATCTGCATGCTATCGAGGCGCGTCACGAGCAGGCGATTGAACGCGGAGCCAACCAGTATCGAAAGTCCGGCGGTCGCAAAGATCAGGCCAAACTGCGTAATGCTGAAGCCATAGATCTCGACGACCAGCGCCGCGGCCAATGCGATCATCGACATAAATCCGGCCGGCGGCAGGATAATCAAAAGCAAACCGAAAATACTTTGTCGATGCGAAAAGAACTCGGAGAAGCTCGACTTCAATTGACGGACCGGATGCTGCCCTGCATCCGGCGTGTGCGTTTCGTAAATATATCTGTGCACACCGAATATGATTATTACACCGAGGAATACGATCATGATGAACGGTGCACGCCATCCCCATTGGGAAACCAGCAAGGCGCCGATACTCGGCGCGATGACCGGTGCGGCTGTGAATATCATGGTCATTAGCGACATAAGCCTTGCCGCCGCTTTGCCACTCGAGATGTCTCGCACGATGGCACGCGACAACACGATCGCGGGTGCGGCGCCGAAGCCCTGCACGAAACGCCCGATCAGCATCACCTCGATATTCTCGGCAAGGGCTGACGCGATCGCACCGACCAGAAACAGTGACATGCCGGTATAGAGGACAGGAAGTCGACCGACGCGGTCCGAAACCAGGCCGGCCGGAATCTGGCCGAACGCCATACCGAACATAAATATGCCGACGATTTGCTGGCCTCGCGACAGGCTCGTCGTGAGCGCCTCGACCATTGCAGGAACGGCCGGCAGGCTCACGTCGACGGTGAACGCTGCCATGCCCGTTAGCAGGCCGAGCGTAACAATGAAGCTACGCTTCTGAATGGGAGGAGGGGAAGTCACGGTCAGGTCAGACTGACATCGCACCCTGAAATAAACAAGACTGACAATGACCGGCTACCCAGCCAGTAACTCAGGTCACGTGGATGATTGATATCCCAGATTGCCAGGTCTGCGCGCTTGCCGATTTCGATCGTGCCTCGATCGCTGAGGCCGAGTGCACCGGCTGCTTCACGTGTCACACCTGCCAGGCATTCCTCAGGCGTCAGACGGAACAGCCGGCAACCCAGCGCCATTGCCTCACGCACCGACGTAAGCGGTGATGTACCGGGGTTGCAGTCGGTAGCGAGGGCGATGGCAACGCCGCGGTCACGCATAGCGTCAACAGGGGGCAGCTGTGTCTCATTGAGTGTCAGGTAGGCTCCCGGCAGCAGCACGGCAGTTGTGCCCGAGTTGGCCATCGCGGCAATACCGTCGGCCGATGCGTACTCAAGATGATCCGCGGACAAGGCGTCGAAACCCGCGGCGAGCGCGGCGCCACCACCATTGCTGAGTTGGTCGGCATGCAGTTTGACGGGGAGGCCGTGGCTTCTTGCTGCTTCGAATACCTTTGCGACCTGTTCGGCGCTGAACGCAAATTCCTCGCAGTACGCATCGACTGCATTGGCGAGTTTGCGTTCGGCGACACGTTGTATCAGCTCTTTGCAAACCAGTTCGACATACGAGTCGGCGTCGTTCTTGAATTCGGGCGGTATGGCATGTGCTGCGAGTAGCGTCGTCTGGATAGTAACTGCAGATGATTCATTAAGGCGATTGGCAACTTCGAGCATTTTGATTTCGGTCGCGATATCGAGGCCGTATCCGGATTTGATCTCGACGGTTGCAACGCCGTCGGCTTGTAGCATTTGCAGTCGCTTGCTGGCGGACTCGAACAACTCATCGCTGCTGCTGTTCCGTGTCGCATGCACTGTCGACAGGATACCGCCGCCGGAACGAGCGATTTCCTCGTAGCTGACGCCGCTCAACCGTTGCTCAAACTCGGTCGAGCGATCGCCACCAAACACGAGGTGTGTGTGACAGTCGATCAGTGCCGGGGTTACCCATTGCCCTGAAAGTGACCTGGTTTCCCGCGCTTCGTTGTTCGGCATCGATGCGGCGCTTCCGACCCACGCGATCGCCCCGTCTGCGATTCCGATCGCACCATCATCGATGACGCCGTATGGCGCCGCATCGCGCTCCATCGTAGCGATGCGCGCACCGGTCAGGAGCAGGTCCCAGTGAGTCATTCTTGCCTCCGCAAATTGCATTCGACGTTATCATGGTCTAGCCTGTATATACAACTTGACGGAATCGTAATGAACCACATCTTCGCGCGTAAGGCATTGATTCAAAAGGGCTGGATGGACAACGTCCGACTAACCGTGCGTGCCGGTAAGATCGACTCGGTTAAGGATAACGTTACGCCGGAGCCCTCGGATTTCGTGGCCGGCGTCGTCATTCCAGGTCTCTGTAATGCACACAGCCATGCCTTCCAGCGCGCGCTCGCCGGCAGAACGGAAGAACGTTCGCCAGCAGGCCAGGACAATTTCTGGACCTGGCGCGAACGCATGTACGAACTTGCCGGCAGACTCGATGCCGCTGCGTTAGCTGCGATCGCACGCCAGGCATATGCGGAAATGCTGGCTAGCGGTTACACGTCTGTCGCGGAGTTTCATTACCTGCACCGGCAACCCGGGGCCGACGACACAGACGACGTGATGTTTCATGCGATACGTGCTGCGGCCGAGAGCAGCGGCATTCGCCTGACGTACGTGCCCGTGTTGTATGAGCGTGCCGGATTCGACCAGCCAGAGGCCGAAGGCCACCAGAAACTGTTCGCTCTCGACCTGGATAGCTTTCTGGAGCATCACGGCCGCGTAAGCGAACACACGGCGGATCGCATTCACACTGGCATCGGCGCGCACAGCCTGCGCGCAGTCAGCCAGGATTCGATGCAGGCGATTGCCGACGCGTCGGACGCAGCGGGTATTCCTGTTCATTTGCATATCGCCGAACAGCAGCGCGAGGTCGACCAGTGTCTTTCAAGCTATGGCCGGCGACCGGTGCGCTGGTTGCTTGAGAACTTCGCCGTCGATGAGCGCTGGTGCCTCGTCCATGCAACACATCTGGATACCGATGAAGTCGAAGATCTCGCCACAACAAATGCGGTCGTATGCCTGTGTCCAAGTACCGAAGCGAACCTGGGCGACGGGCTGTTTCCGTTACACGATTTCCTCAGTGCAGGCGGCCGAATCGCAATCGGGTCGGACAGCCACGTTTCGATCAACCCGTTCGAGGAACTGCGCTGGCTCGAGTACGGCCAGCGACTGGCTTCGCGATCTCGCAACATCGCCTCACTGCAAGAGCCGCATGTCGGTCGAGAGTTGTTCTCACGTGCACTGGCGGGTGGCTTGCAGGCAAGTGGCCAGACATCCCGGGGATTACAGGTCGGCGCTCCAGCGGACCTGGTCGCGATGTACGACGACGATCCGATGCTGGTCGGTCACGGCGCTGCGTCATTGCTCGACGCGCTCGTGTTCTCTGGTTACCGGTTGCCGATCGAGCGTGTGATGGTCCATGGTGAATGGCGAGTACTGGATGGCGACCACATCGATCGTGCCGACACGCGGCAAGCTTACACGGACACTCTGCAGCGAATTGGAATTGCATCGTGACCGCTGTCGCCAAACCCATGTATCAACAGCTCAAGGACCTGATTATTGGCCGTATATCGAGTGGTGATTTGCGCCCGGCCGATCGTGTCCCGTCCGAGAATGAGCTTGTGGAGGCGATGAACGTATCGCGTATGACGGCGAACCGCGCGCTACGTGAACTAACGGACGAAGGCTACGTTCGGCGAATCGCGGGGCGGGGTACGTTTGTATCGGATTTTCGCGCTGGCTCGCACGTCCTCGAGGTGCAAAACATCGCCGATGAAATCAAGCAGCGCGGACGAACGCATACCTGCGAGGTCCTGCGTCAGTCATTGCAGCACGCACGCGGCGAGGTCGCCAAAGCACTGCACGTCGAGCAGGGCAGCGACGTGTTTCACCTGATGCTTGTGCACTATGAGAACGGTTCACCCATCCAGCTCGAGGACCGGCATGTCGTTGCGGATTTCGCACCCGATTGCCTGCTACAGGACTTCAGCGCGGTAACACCAAGTGCTTACCTGACAGCGATCTCCCCATTGCAGGAAGCCGAGCAGGTCGTACGCGCCACGCAACCCAACGCCGCGGTGCAACAGCAATTGAAGATGGCCGATGGCGAACCCGGCCTGGTCGTTATGCGCCGCACCTGGTCGCATGGTCGGCCCGTCACATTCGCGCGCTTACATCATCCGGGCAGCCGCTATGAGCTGGCCGGACATTACACCCCTCCCGGAACACCCAAATCGACGACGGCGGACGTCGTGGAACTGGAGAAACTTCAACAATGAACAACAAACGAACGATCAGGGCGCCAACGGGCACCAGCCTGCAGGCAAAGAGCTGGCTGACGGAAGCACCGCTGCGCATGCTCATGAATAATCTCGACCCCGATGTGGCCGAGCGGCCCGAGGACCTCGTCGTCTACGGGGGTATCGGCAAAGCGGCGCGCAACTGGGCGGCATTCGACAAGATCGTCGAGACATTGAAAGAGCTTGAAAGTGACGAGACGTTGCTGGTGCAGTCCGGCAAGCCGGTTGGCGTGTTTCGCACGCACGAGGATGCCCCGCGTGTACTGATCGCTAATTCGAATCTCGTGCCGGCATGGGCGAATTGGGAGCATTTCCGCGAGCTCGATCGCAAAGGCCTGATGATGTTTGGCCAGATGACTGCCGGCTCGTGGATCTACATCGGCAGCCAGGGAATCGTCCAGGGCACTTACGAGACCTTCGTCGAGATGGGGCGACAGCACTATGGCGGCGATCTTCTCGGACGCTGGATATTGACTGCTGGACTCGGCGGCATGGGAGGTGCGCAGCCGCTGGCCGCCACGATGGCGGGCGCGTCGATGCTGGCGATCGAATGCCAGCCCAGCCGCATTCAGAAGAGGCTTGAAACAGGCTACCTCGACTCAAGTGCCGAGTCGCTGGATGAAGCGCTCGCCTTGATCGACAAGTCAGTCAATGATCGGCAGCCGCTCAGCGTCGGACTACTCGGTAATGCGGCGGAGATCCTTCCGGAACTACTGGAACGTGGAGTACGCCCCGATGCTGTAACTGACCAGACGTCCGCGCACGACCCCGCGAACGGCTACCTGCCTATCGGCTGGACGCTGGAGCAATGGCAGCAGGGGCGCGAGGATGACCCGGATGCGGTCGCGGCCGCCGCCAGGAAATCGATGGCGGTTCATGTTCGGGCGATGCTCGAGTTTCATGCGGCCGGCATCCCGACATTTGATTACGGCAACAACATCCGTCAGGAAGCGCTGAATGAAGGCGTCGAAAACGCTTTCGATTTTCCAGGATTTGTCCCCGCTTACGTGCGTCCGCTGTTTTGTCGCGGCATTGGGCCGTTCCGTTGGGCGGCCTTGTCGGGCGATCCGGAGGATATCTACAAGACCGATGCCAAAGTGAAGGAGTTGATTCCCGACAACACGCATCTACACGCATGGCTCGATGCTGCGCGCGAACGCATTCACTTCCAGGGCCTGCCGTCACGCATCTGCTGGGTCGGTTTGGGCGAACGTCACAGGCTTGGTCTGGCATTTAACGAGATGGTGAGAAACGGTGAGTTGACCGCTCCCGTTGTGATTGGGCGCGATCACCTCGACAGTGGCTCGGTCGCGAGTCCAAATCGCGAAACCGAGTCGATGCGGGATGGCTCCGACGCAGTCTCCGACTGGCCATTACTCAACGCCTTGCTGAATACGGCCAGTGGGGCGACCTGGGTCTCATTTCATCACGGCGGCGGCGTAGGAATGGGCTACGCGCAGCATGCCGGACTGGTGATCGTCTGCGATGGCAGCGAGGCGGCGGACAAGCGCATCGAGCGCGTGCTCTGGAACGATCCAGGGACAGGCGTCATGCGGCATGCTGACGCCGGCTACGAGGACGCCATTGACTGCGCACGCGAACATGGCTTGCACTTGCCCATGCTCGGGGATGGAGGTTCGACATGAAGCTCACCATCGACAACCAGCTCATCACACTCGCGGAACTGCGCGCAGCATGGCGTCAACCGTTGACAGTGAGTTTGGGTGGACAGGCACGACGACGCGTCTCCGAGTCGAACGAACTCATTGCCGACGTTGTTGCGAGCGGCGAGCAGGTTTACGGCGTCAACACCGGCTTCGGGCAACTGGCCCAGGTTCGGATCAGTGATGACGAGCTTGCGCACCTGCAGGAGAACCTCGTCCGCTCGCACGCCGTCGGTGTCGGTGAAGATCTCGATGACGATATTGTCCGGCTGGTCATGCTGATGAAAGTTATCGCGCTCGCTGAGGGTTTTTCGGGTGTGCGGCCGGAATTGCTCGACGCGATCTGCACATTGATCAATAACAACATCTATCCACGCATTCCGTCGCAAGGGTCGGTGGGCGCATCGGGAGATCTCGCACCTCTGGCGCACATGGCAGGCGTTTTGATCGGCGTCGGTGAGGCCAGGGTTGCCGGCACGATAGTTCCGGCCGAGTTGGCGCTCCGGGAGGCCGGGCTCAAACCCATCACGCTTGCGCCCAAGGAGGGCCTGGCGTTGCTGAATGGCACCCAGGTATCGACTGCGCTGGCGCTGGCTGGGATATTTCGAACAGAACATCTGCTGGCAGCGACACTCGCAGCCGGCGCAATGGTCTCGGACGCGATCAAAGGTAGTGACACACCGTTCGACAAGCGAATTCAAAGCGCACGTGGGCACGGCGGCCAGATCGCAGTTGCCGGCGTTCTGCGCGAGCTCATGAAAGGAAGTGACATTCGTGCATCGCACGTTGAGTGCGATCGCGTTCAGGATCCGTACTCGATCCGCTGCCAGCCGCAGGTTGCGGGCGCGTGTCTCGATGTACTACGGCACGTTTGCAAGGTCATCGAGATCGAGTCGAACGCGGTTACCGATAACCCGCTGGTTTTCGCAGACTCGCACGCTGTTCTTTCAGGCGGCAATTTTCACGCGGAACCGGTTGCTCTTGCGGCAGACTACCTTGCACTGGCTATCGCGGAACTCGGCTCCCTGTCAGAGCGCCGTATCGCACTACTGATTGACTCGCACTTCAGCGGCCTGCCTGCGTTCCTGGTCAAGGAAGGCGGGCTCAACAGTGGCTTCATGATGGCGCAGGTGACGGCAGCGGCGCTAACATCTGAGAATAAGTCACACGCGCATCCCGCCAGTGTAGACAGCATTCCGACGTCGGCAAACCAGGAGGACCACGTCAGTATGGCGACGTTCGCCGCGCGGCGCCTGCACACGATGCTCGACAATGCCCAAAACATCGTTGCGATCGAGTTGCTGGCGGCTGCGCAGGGCGTCGAGTTTCATCATCCGCAGAAGAGCTCTTCGGCGATCGAAGAGATCATGATTGCGTTGCGCGAGGTGTCACCGGCTTACGCCGAAGATCGTTCGATGTCCGCGGATATCGCGCGCGTTGCAGCGTTAATCGACGGCGGCAGATTCTGTGAGTATTCGTCATCGATCCTACCCAGTTTGAGCGCATGACAGACAGCTTTTCTTTTCATCAAGGCATCTCCCCATTGCTCATCAGTGTGCCGCATGATGGGCGTGAACTGCCGGAGAGTATTGCGGCGACCATGACAGATGCGGCCAAGGCGCTGCCCGATACGGACTGGCATGTTGCTCGTCTGTATGAATTTGCAAAAGAGATCGGCGCGTCGATGATTGTGGCCAATTATTCGCGCTACGTCGTCGACCTCAATCGGCCTGCCGATGACGCATCAATGTATGCGGGGCAGCGGTCGACCGGTCTGTGTCCGCTGCAAACCTTCGATGGTCGGGACCTCTACGCTGGTAATGCGTCGATCGATATCCAGGATCGTCTGGCCCGGTACTGGCGCCCCTATCACGACAAGGTGCAACATGTCCTG
>CALZHX010000057.1 GCA_945787435.1 uncultured Woeseiaceae bacterium | reverse complement strand
TGCCATGCAGGTCCGCTCAGCGCGCCGCGAAACACCGTGTAAATCCCGGCGAGAATGAAGGACGTAAGGATGCCCGTCGTGATCCACATGGGCATCAATGTGGTCATGTCGGGCGGATCCTGGACGAGTTCGGGCCGCCAGAAAGACTCCGTGGCCTGATAATCGGCATCGAGGACACCCTCATGAATGAACACACCGCCCGCCATGGACACGACGAATGCGGTGGCATAGTAGGCAAGGCCACCGAGAATGATTGATTTCCAGTTCATGACTTACCACCCCTCTTATTTTTGTTATCTCACCCAAGCGTAGTACCTGGCCGCGGCAACGTCCAGTTCAGGAATGCTGCCAATCAACGACTTGCGTAGCCGCCCCCTCCAGTTCTCGAAGACGAGAAACAAGGGTCCGAACGGCCGCTCGCCCTACTCTATTTAGGATATCCTACGGAATGCCGAATAGTTGGGCAGTAGCCGGTGCCCTCCAAAACACTAGAGGCGCTTCAAGTCGCAGGCGACATCAGGAACTTTGATAAGCGTTGATAGTTCGACTATCTCAATAGGAATCGATAATGAAGAAATTTATCGTGTTAGCCATAGTAGCGGTTGCCGCCTATTTTGTATTTTTTCAAGATACTTTCGATAAGGATCTACATTTTAACGGTCAAACCTACAGTCACGTATCAAAAGTACGCGGGGGCAACGTAACGAACCACTTCTACACGCCGAATGGCGAATCATTCAATACTGCGACAAGCAGTATTCAAATTGTAGAGCTAAGTGAAGAAATGCAAGACAGGAGTGTGTGGCGCGACCGCCTGAGCCCGCTTTTCTCCCAATACAATTTGACGCCGGTTGGCGATGAGCCCTTAGAGGTGGCTGGCAACAGCGAAAGATCCGGTGTCTTTTTTAGGGCCTATGGCGCTCCTATTAGTGTAAAGGGAACAGGCCATCAGGCGTTCTATTTAGTCACGACAAGCGAAAAGCCCACTGGCGGAGTCGCGTCTGAAACTGAAGATATCATCGATCAACTCAAAGGGCTCGGAGCCGACCTGGACTAGCCGACCATGTCGATGCATTGACGCCGACCAGGGCCGCCAGCCATACACCGATCCATGCCGCGCGCGGGGCGGACGGATGAGAGTCGTTTGGTGATGCAGACATATGACTCACATGTCGGCGATCGCACAGACCGATTCAGGTATCACAGACCCATATATAGCCATGCAGCCGTGCATCCATCTGCCCGTCTGATGTTCTGAGAAATACGTCTCAAAGTGGTGCAAAACAGGGTGCTAATCTGCCTCATCTCGCGACCTGATATCGCCTGCGCCAGGAGTCTACAAGTCCAATGACTAAGAGTTTGGACGCCGCAAAACTTTGCGATTTCTCGCCGTTCGACACGCTGGAATCCGCCAACCTCACCGGGCTTCTGCACAGCATTGAAATCCTGCAAGCGACACAAGGGCAGATACTGTTCGAAAAAGGCGACTCGGAGAAACGCTCAATATATCTTCTCTCCGGCACGCTCTCGTTGCGAGATGGCGATCAAGAGCTGGGTACTGTCGTAGGTGGTACCGATGAGGCGCGTAACCCTATTGCTTCAACACTACCTCGCGAGCTGTCTGCCGTTGCCGTCGACGATGTTGAATACTTTAGTGTCGACAGCGAACTCCTGGATGTGACGCTAACGTTGGACCACACGGGCATGTATGAGGTCGGCGACTTCAATACTGAGCCCGATGAAGACGAAGGCGACTGGATGAGCGACCTCCTTCGCACCAAGACCTTTCAACTGATTCCACCGCAGAATATCCAGATGATCTTCATGCGCCTGAAGAGAAAGGACTTCAAGGAAGGACACGTCGTTATCCGCCAAGGCAGCAAAGGCGACCACTTCTATATCATCACAAAGGGTCGCTGCATGGTGACTCGCGAGACACCGGGGAAAAACGAAAATATCGATCTTGCCGACCTGGGCGCGGGTGCAACGTTCGGCGAGGAGGCATTGATTTCCGATGAGGCTCGTAACGCGACGGTCACAATGCTAACTGACGGTACCTTGATGCAATTGGATCGGGACGATTTTCAGTCCCTTCTTAATGAGCCAATGATCATGTCATTGGAACATGAGGATGCCGATGAAGCCGTGGCGCACGGCGGCCAGTGGCTCGATGTCAGGGTCCCGAGCGAATTCAATGCATTCAGCAAGGAAAATGCCATGAATCTGCCGTTGTACCTACTTCGCCACAAACTCGATGACCTGGATCGTAAAACACCGTACGTCGTTTACTGTGATACCGGACGCCGCAGTTCGGCGGCAGCCTTCATATTGAATCAACGAGGTTTTGAGACCGCCGTGTTAAAAGGCGGACTCAATCACAGTGATCTCTAAGACCAGCCGCGAGATCGACTAGCGGCGTGCAAGTAACGTCACGACAAGCGCTATCAGAGCCGGAACCGCTTGGACAAATAAAATCGACGGCTTCGCGGTTAATGCACCGAAGATACCGGCGACAACTACGCAGCTCAGAAAGAAGACTCGAACGGAAACCCCGTCGTCTTTGAGTATCAGTCCCCAGATCAAGCCGGCGGCAAGAAAACCGTTGTAGAGCCCCTGATTGGCAGCCAGCACTGCCGTCTGCTCGGCGAACTCCGGAGTAAGTCCGAACGCGCGAATTCCCGCTGGTTTGGTCCAGAGAAACATTTCCAGGACCAGAATGTAAAGGTGCTCAATAGCAACAATTGCGACCAGAACGGGCGCAATTTTGGCCATCGGACCGGAGGCAGGTTTCATAGGGGCCGCCACAACGAGCACCATCGATTTTCAATCTCGGGCTGCCAGTTTAACTCAACTGGCTTGAACGGTCTTCGCAACCAATCCCTATTCGTGTTCTGCGTCCGGATCCGGCGCGACCTCCATCGGCAGCGATTCGTCACTGGCCCATTCCTGCAGCGAGGCCGTGTAGACGGCAACGTCTGTAAAACCTTCCCGGGTCATGACAAAGGCGTTGGCTGATGCGGCGATGCCGCCACCACAATAGGTTATTGAACGAGTATCGCGGTCTCCTAGCAGCACTTCGTCCAGTTCATTGCGGGGTCGGAAATGGCCCGTATCGTCCAGCAGCGACATCATTGGCATGTTCGAGGCACCGGCAATATGGCCGGGTCTTGCGTACATGGTTACATCACCTCGGTACACCGGCTCGGACAGTGCATCAATAATGTTGACGGAATCGTCGCCTATTGCGGCGTGAACCTCGTTCTTGTCGACGATCAGCTCCGGCCGCAGCGCAACCGTCAGGGTCCCGGCAGGCCGGATCGCAGCCTCTGTCGACGTCGGGTAGCCCGCGCTGGTCCATGCGGCGAGTCCGCCGTCGAGCAGCGCAGCGCGATCGAAGCCGATCCAGCGGAGCATCCACCAGACCCTCGCAGCCCATGCCGAACCGCTGGCGTCGTAAAGCACCACCCGAGAGTTATCGTTGACCCCGAGTGCGTTCATGGCGTTCGCGAACACCTCCGGTGACGGCACGGCGAACTGATACGGGCTTTCACTGTCTGACAGGTCCCCCATGAGATCGGCAAATCCCGCGGTGGGTATGTGGCCGTCCTCGTAGCTCGCCCGGCCGCTTGCGATGCTGAAACCGCCCTCTCCGCCCATCTGGACGAGCACGGTACAGTCGAGGACGACCAGATCCGGATCATTGAGATGCTCGTTGAGCCACTCGGCGCTCACCAGCGAGTCCATCGCCATCTCTGTGGCGGCCTGTTCGTCTGAATCCGAACAGGCTGCGATGAAGCCCAGCAACAAAACCAGGGCCAGGAACTTTTTGCAGGAATAGATATTTAACACCGGGGTCTCCTCGCGTTGAGTTCTGATTACAGTTTAGCTCGGATTCGTGTGCCGTTGTCGAAACCTGGGTCAGACTCCGATGGCCGCTTCATCTTGTTAACTACTTGCCATTCATCAGGCGCCCTGGCTCCCATCAAACTCCACGAAATTGGATTTATTGTCACCCCAGTGCCGATTGCGAGTGTATTTATCTGCGCGTGAAACTATCGGTCCTGCAAGCTGTGACTTAGCAGCCACTGATAAACACTTAGGTCATGAAGAATTTCCCGAACGTTTTCACCAATAGCACGAATTGATATTGTCGACCTGCCATAGTGACCCGAGCTCGGGCTCCAAAAAGCTTGAGGGAACTAGTTCCTGTCTTGAATTGACTCGATAAATCTTCCGAAGGCGGCATCAAACTCAGCCTCGAACTCAGGCGTCATCGCGTCACAGCCTCCCGGAACATTGCGCATGTAGACAATGTTACCTTCGCCAGTTCCGTCGTCGGTCGTAACGGAAAGTTGCACCGCTCTTACGGCCGGCACTATCTGCACATCGTAGGCCTCAACATACTCGAGTAGCGGAGCATCATCCGCATCCAATTCCTCCTGGCTAATGTCAATACAGAGTGTGCGAGCTCGAAAATCCCTGTCGCCAATTTTATAGGTCGGGAGATTCTCGTTTGTCAGCGTTCCAGCCGGTGCGTTGGTCGTCTCGACCTGAACCATAACGAATTGATCGTCAGCAAAATATCCGGCTTTCGATACATTGAGCGTTTCGGACAGGAACTTCTCCGTTGTGTGCTCCGGTTCGCCAACTCGCGCATCCCCCGGTATCGGTATCACGGCGTTAAATGGACCAGCGATAACCATATGGCCAGCCTTGGAAAATTCGACGTACTGGTGTTCAGCTGCTACTGGCATTGAAGACAAGAAAGCGATGGCTGCCGCTGTCAAAATTGTTGTTGTTTTCATGATGCATCCTATTAATCCGGTCCGGAATGATCAGCCAAGCATATCGTATCAATACAAATCAGTACATTTGGCTGGTCCCTCAATTCCTGTCGGCCAGGTACCGACCTGTTGCACTGCTGGTAGCAAGAGCGAAACGGTGCAGGTTCTTCCGGGACTAAACGCAAGTATAATAGACCCGTGCGTCGCTTCGCGGAAAAAGCCAGGCACCACACCGGGGCAACATTTGAGGGGCCGGTGGTCATATTCATCCCATAC
>CALZHX010000056.1 GCA_945787435.1 uncultured Woeseiaceae bacterium | reverse complement strand
GTCTAAAATTGAAATTACCGGTGAACCCACTTCAATCACAACAGGTCCATTTTTTACATTGATTTCTGCATGAGCATAAGGAGTCGTTGTATTAGGTGTTAACCACAATGATCTTGCGTCGATTAATTGCTCAGTAAGGGCAACCGTTTTATTGGGTATAACGCCTATATCACGATGACCTTTTAACATGGCATGCATGGCTACTGTTGGTACAGCTGATCCAAATAACGTAAAAGCTCTAGCAGTATCCATAAAGTCATTCGCTTTAATGAACGTTTCATCCGTTGGAAAACCATCTTTAAAAGTTAATTCGCCCGCGTATTTTGTCATTACTGAATCTGGGGTTAACATCTCAGGGCTAACGTCAGCTTTGTATTTAGGGACATAGTCATTGGCTTTAACAGCAGTTGAGCTAACACCCATCAGTGCCAGAGTTAAACTAGCAGCAATAAGGCTTTTACTTACGTTAATCATAATTAGTTCCTTTTCAATTTTAATTTAATAATTCGAAATCGTTTAATATCCAATAATTTAGTTTTCATCGATACGTCTCCTAATTTTCTTGGCGGGACGAGTTCTAATCCGCCCCGCTGCTCATTTGTTTTGAGCGAATTACTTCATCAACTCCAATTCAATTGGGCGCCAGATCTTGTCAAACCAGGTCTGCTCAGGCCCCTATGCTTATTAATTTGTAATACGTGACGATCCTACTTGATCAGGACGACATCATCCGGCTTCCAGCTCTTGTCGTTGTAAGCCTTGAGCGGTCCATAGATCCTGAATACCGGGAACCAGCCCTTGCCGGGTAGGGTCTCGAGCCAGAACTTCTCTTTGCCCTTCGGCGGCTTCGGGCCAAAGTAGATATCAATGGACCCATCCGGGTTGGTGCCCGGCAGGGCCTGGCTGCCAATCGACGGGAACTCTTTACTGGTCTGCAGCTGCGAACGGGTTGCGGGGTCGTAAATGGTCACCGACCAGAAGTCTTTGACCGGCACATTGGGCGGTATGTGCAGCTTGTAGTTCTTGCTGCCATCGAGGTAGTTGCCGTCGGCGTCCTTATAACCGAACAGGTACTTCGAGCCGACGCCTTCAGGCAACGGTGCTGCCATCGCCGGTGTGACAACGATCGCCCCGTAGTGGAATAAGCTGCGAGCGTCGAGGTTTCGGTATCCATTTTTCTCAAATGCCGCGCTGCCACCAATGAACACCGTTTCCCACTGGCGATCCTTGTAGACTTTTACGTCCGGGTCGCGGCTGTCGAAAGCGTTGGTCCGCGCCATCGCTACAGCGAGTTTGGCGGCCTTTTCCAAAATGCGCTGCATGCGCGCATCCGGATTGAAGGGTTTGCCTTTTTCAATGCCCAGTGAAGCCAGCCGTCCCAGCAGTTCCTTGTTGACGAAATTTACAGGCTCGTGTTCGATGATCTCGTGAAGCCACTGGAACGCCTCCATACCTTCAGGTGCCAGGCTGCTGAGCGGCAGGCCGCTGATGTTGGTATAGCGGCCCTTCCGGCCGGGTTGACTGAGAGGATAGACTTTAAGCTTTTTGTAGAAGTCCATTGCCTTGTCGCCCTCGCCAGGGTTGGAACGCAACAATCCCCACAACCGGTAAGAGGTCGATCTAGCCACGAAATATCCTTCAGGGACGGGGCCGTCGTAGCCGGGAGGCAGCAGCAGGTACTTGCCACCCTTGCCCTTGTCCGGTCCGGTCGCACCGAAATCGACGACAAACCGGAAGTAGGCATCATCTAGCGGGCCCATCACCCCGGGCGGCACCTCGATTACCAGCGGTCCGTCCTTTTTCATGTCGATTGTGAGCATCGCGTAGATGCTGTCGACGTTGCCCGTCAGCCACAGCGGTTCGGAGTTCATCCGGTTAGCAAAGACCAACACGTCCGAAGAACTACGCGCGCCATAGTCACGTACCTGAGCCTTCAAGATACCATGCATCGAAAGCGCCGGTATGAAGTCGTAATAGGCCTGCGTGGCGCGCTGCAGATCCATTTGGTCCCAGACATTCTGTGCAGTCTCTTTGGTGGGGTAACCACCACCGGTAAACTGCAACAGGCCAGAATCGGTCTTGATCTTCGCGGGCGCCGGCTTGAAGACCTTTGAAGTCTGTTTTGCCTCTGCAGCACCCAACTCAAAGATCGTCTTATCCTGTAGCGCGTGAGCCGGTGTAACCAGGGCCACAGCCATCAGTCCAGCCGCAATAGCAGTCAATGATGTTTTGTTCTTCATGTTCATGTTCATGATCATGTTCATTTCCTCAACGTTTAAATCTTGTGTGGGGGCGAATAACTCATCGCCCCCACAGTTAGCTGCCTGGTAATCATTAGGCTATCGCCAAATTAGTCTACTTTTACCAGGTCATTCAGCTTCCAGCTCTTGTCGAACACCGCTTTCTCAGGACCATACATACGGAAAAACAGGAAGAAATTTTCACCGGCTGCGGTAGGCACCCAGTTTGCTTCCTTGCCTTTTGGTGGTCTCGCGCTGAAGTAGATATCAACGGTGCCATCGGAGTTAGTTGTAACCCCTTTATCGATAGAGGCAACTCCGGCTTTGGGTACGTTGTCAATCCAGGTGGCGTCTTCTGTCTCATAAGCAATTACCGACCAGAAGTCACGCATGGGCACCTTGGCGGGAACCGTCAACTTATAGGTGTTACTGCCGTTGAGTCGCTTAGCCTTATTGTCACGCGCTACTTTTAGGTAGAAACTTGCTGTGCCAAGTTTAATAAAGCTGGTATAAAAACCAAAATACCCAGCACCACGCTCGTCGTAATTCACGTGGCTTGGGAACTGCCAGTTCATAAACGACATCACAGCACTTTTTGGTACCGCATTGGTCCACTGCCTGTCATCATAGAAACGTGGTGCAGCACGTTCCAAGTAAGATTCACGCAGATAAGTCTGAGCATCCTTCGCTGCAGCATCAAACATTTTGATCTGATTTTTATCCGGGTTATATGGCGCACCTTTTTCTATACCAATACTCTTTAAAACACCGAGGAAGGTTAAGTCTTTTTCTTCGATCTTCTCTTCCTGTAGGATTTCATTGAGTTCTTTATAATAGCTGGCATTAAAGGGAGGTAGCCCATTAATTTTTTTATCAAAGATATCGATATGACGCGTCGCAGGTGGATTTTTAGCCTTTGACAGTGGGTAAACTTTGATGCCTTTTACAAACGCGGTAACCTTTTTAAGGGTTGCCGGGCTGGTGTCCTTGATAATTGGCCGCAAGGTCGCCGAACCATTGAAGGTTTTCTGGTAGACAGCAGTGTAACCCTCAGGATAAGAGCCCTGGTAATCAGGCGACATAATCAGATATTTACCGCCACGCCCACCATCATATCCCGAAGCACCCACAGCGATCATTGAGCGCTGCCAGAAGTCGAGCAAGGTACCTACCAACCCAACATCTTTAGTACTCGGTGGAATTTCGATGACTATCGGTTCCTTTTCTGCATTCCAGAAGAAATGGATGTAGGGTGTGGTGTTATTGTTGGTGGTGAAGTCTATTTTCCAGTTCTGAATTTCCGAAAAATAAGCGACATCGTTTAAACCAACACCAGCATCTTGTTTTAAGCCATCACGCATCATTTTGGAACTCACCAACGGTATGCTCCAGGTAATTGCCTCCATGGCACGGTGGTGAGCAACACTGTCTTCCAGACTACGTTTTTCTTTCGCCTGCACGGAAGTCACTAGACCGAGGGTTAAGAGCATCAATGCAAACAAAGCGACGAATTGGTTAAACTTCCGTTTCATCTGTTTCATCTGTTTCATCTGTTCCTTCCTCATTTAGATTACTTATTGAATTCGCCTTTCAGCTATCCTGCAACTCGATCCCATTCGGCCATTTGGTCTTGTCGAACCAAACCTTCACAGGATCATTTCGATGTGCCCTGCAGAGGGCGATTAAGTCATCGCCCCCACAGTTAGCTGCCTGGTTATTACTTCATTGGTTCTATATTCACAGGCTTCCAGGACTTGTCATTGAAAGCCTTGAGCGGACCGTAAAAACGGTAGAACGGGAAGAAGCCTTTGCCGGGAATGGTCTGAATCCAGTTGCGCTCATCAACGCCTTTGGGTTTCTTCGGTGCGAAGTAGATGTCTATCGAACCATCAGCATTGGCAGGCGGTTTCTGCTGGCTGCTAATACTTGGGAATGGCTGGCTGTTTTGTAACTGCGAACGCGTGATCGGGTCATAAACCGTTACTGACCAGAACTCTCTTACCGGTACTTTAGCAGGCACTTTCATTTTATAAGCCTTACCACCGTCGAGATAATTCTCATTTTTATCCAGGTAGGTCGACGAGTACTTGGAACCACGACCCTCAGGCATTTTTGCTGCCATTGCTGGCGTGATTACAATCGCGTTGTAATGAAACAGGGTACGGGCATCCAGGTTGCGATTACCATTTTTAACGAACTCAGAGCTACCACCAATGAACGGAGTTTCCCACGAGAGATCAGTACCAGGATAGAATCGCACATCAGGATCACGGCTGGCGAAGGTAATGACACGTGCCATTGCGACAGCCTGTTGCGCCGCTTCACCGAGTATCTTCTTCATTCTGGCATCAGGATTGAACGGCTTGCCTTTTTCGATACCGAGTGAGGCGAGTTTGCCGCGCTGCTCAATATTGAATACATCTTGCGGCTCGTAGCTAACAATTTCATGTAACCACTTGAACGCCCTCCAGTCCTCAGGTACCAAGGTGTTGGTCGGCATATGGCCGGCGTCGATATAGTTGCCTTTTCTGGGGCCTGATTTCAGAGGATAGATCTTGAGGTTCTTCTTGTAGTAGTCGAAGGCTTCGTCGCCGGTGCCTATGACGTCGGTGTTGCCACGCAGCAACGCCCAGTTGCGATACGTTGGCGAACGAGCAACAAAATAACCTTTGGGTACGTCACCTTTGTAGTCCGGCGGAAGGATCAGGTATTTACCTCCTTTACCTTTGTCAGGACCAGTGGCGCCGAAGTCAACGACGAAGCGGAAATTGGCGTCATCGAGCGGCCCCATTAGGTTGGGCGGAATTTCCATTACCGTTGGGCCGTCAGCCTTCAGGTCCAGTGTCATCCACGCGTAGATGCTGTCGGTGTTACCGGTCAGCCACAGCGGCGTCGAATTCATCTTCGTCGGTGTGATCAGGATGTCCGAAGAGCTTCGAATGCCCAGGTCGCGCACCTGGCCTTTCAAAATGCCGTGTACAGACAGCGCCGGAAATAAATCCAGATAAAGCTGCGTGGCACGCTGGCGATCGAGTTCTTCGTAGACTGTCTTAACCGTCTCAGATGTAGGATAGGCTCCTCCCTCAAACTTAAGGGTGCCAAAGTTTGTCTTAATTTTCGCCGGTGCGCCTTTGAAACTTTTAGACGTTTGTTTCTTTTCTGAGGCACCTAATTCAAAGATGCTCTTTTCCTGATCAGCGTAGGCCGGACCAAACAGGCTGGTTGCCATTAGTCCGGTGACGGCTAGCGTTGTTAATGATTTCATTTTCATCATGTACTCCTCGTATTTTTTAATCTTTACCGGCACCGTCAACTGCTTCTGCCGGCGCTGGTATTAGGTAACATTTCAATTATTTAACTAACTCCACATTATTGGGAATCCACTCTTTTTTATTGAACGCGTTAAGCGGTCCGTAGTAGCGCATGTAGACAAAGAATCCCTGATTTGGGATAACTTCTACCCAGTTTTGTTTTGCAACCCCTTTGGGCTGCTTAACAGAGAAATAAATATCGATAGAACCATCTTTATTAACAACAGGAGCCGGTGTTTGCTGACTACTAATACTTGGAAAAGGCTGAGTTTGAACTACGGCGCGAGTATATGGCTCGTAAACAGTAACGGACCAGAAAAGCTTTACCGGAACCTTGGCTGGCACATTGAGTTTGTACGTTTTATTGCCGTCAAAGAAATTACCGTCTTTATCTTTGTAGGTGGTTTGATACCTTGAGCCAAGACCTTCAGGCATCTGCGCCGCCATAGCTGGCGTAATCCCATCAGCGGTAAAATGAAACGTCTGACGCGCCTCAAGATTGATATAATCGTTCTGATAGAAAGTTGAGTTATTGGTGATATAAGGACTTTCCCATTCTCTACCGGGATACACTTTCGCGTTTTCGACGCGCGAATTAAACGCAATTACGCGTGACATGGCCACGCCTTCTTTCGCTGCCTGTTGCATAATCTTTTTCATGCGAGCGTCGGGATTGAATGGTTTACCTTTGATAATGCCTATTGAGGCAAGACATCCCAGCTTCTCTTTGCCGAAGGCTTCGGCCGGTTCATAGTTAATAATGTCATGCATCCATTCGAACGCGCTGGCATCTTCGGGAACCAGGGTATTGATCGGCACCCCTGACACATTGGTAAATTTGCCTTTTCGTGGGCCTGTTTTTAACGGATAGACCTTGGCGTTCTTGCGAAAGAATTCCATTGCTTTTTCGCCGGTTCCGACCACTGCCGCGTTGGCGCGAACAAAGGAAAAGAGACGATAGGTTGGCGATTTAAATACAAAATAACCATCCG
>CALZHX010000055.1 GCA_945787435.1 uncultured Woeseiaceae bacterium | reverse complement strand
TGCCCGGCGTGGGCGACATAGTAATCTTCCCTAACCGCTCCCGACTCGATAATCAGTATCGTCAAAACACCTACAAGCAATAGAGCGGCCAACACGGCCACTGCAGCTTTTAACATAGAAATACCCATCAACCCATCGCCATTCAATGGGATATTTTGAACTTAGTTCACACTGCTCGCAGTGAACACCGTCAAAAAACTGAGCAATAGCAAAGGTTTTCTCTAATAATCGGGAAATTGAGACGGCGGTCACAGCCACAAGGGAAGGACATTCCATCGAAACGCTTAATCCGCCTTATGTTCAGCGGACTTCGGCTGGTTCTTCGGGCCCAGATTCGGCAAGCAAAAACGGACCTTTTAGACGAATCACTTTACATAACGAGTGAAATACCGTCCTTGCTACTGGCAAGCGGGTCCCGCCGGGCGCATTTTGTGGTCGCGCAGTTGTTCGCTAAGCTCCGCCCACTGTGATCGGAATACTCAAACCGCCAAGTCATCGAGACTCATTGCCCGACGACCGGGTCGATAGCACGTACCGGCGTCTTCGAATTCAGGTGTTCCTCGGTGTTTTCGTTGGCTATGCCGGTTACTACCTGGTGCGCCGTAATTTCACGCTGGCCAAGCCGGAGCTGATTGCGCTCGGCTATTCTAAAGCTGATCTGGGCCTCGCGTTGTCGGGCGTTTCCATCGCCTACGGCCTGTCAAAATTCATCATGGGCAGCGTATCTGATCGCAGCAACGCACGTGCCTTCATGGCTCTTGGGCTCACGTGCTCCGCTGCGGTCATGATCTTTATGGGCACCGCGCCAGTCGCGACCAGCTCCGTCGCGATGATGTTCACGTTGCTGCTAATCAACGGCTGGTTCCAGGGCATGGGCTGGCCACCATCGGGCCGCGTCATGGTGCACTGGTTCTCGCCCTCCGAGCGCGGAACCAAGATGGCTATCTGGAACGTCGCACACAATATCGGCGGCGGCCTGGTCGGACCAATCGCGATCCTGGCAGTGGCAATTTTCGCGGACTGGCATGCGATTCTGTATCTGCATGGCTTTTTTGCGATCGCCGTCGCAGTGTTCATTTACGTCATGGTTCGCGACACACCTCAGTCCCAGGGCCTGCCCGCTATCGAGCAGTACCGGAATGACTATCCCAAGGTGTTTGATTACCAATCAAGCCACGAGAAGGAATTCTCCGCGAAGGAGATTTTCATTGACCATGTACTGCGCAATCGCATGTTGTGGTTCATCGCGGTTGCCAATGCCTTCGTCTATTTCGTACGTTATGGTGTTCTTGACTGGGCGCCCACATACCTCGGCGAGGTCAAAAATTTCTCGCTCACGCGTTCGGGCTGGGCCTATGCTTTTTACGAATTCGCAGGCATCCCCGGTACCTTGCTGTGTGGCTGGATGTCCGATCGACTGTTCAACGGCCGCAGGGCGCCGGTTTCCGTGCTGTTCATGCTGCTGACGCTGGCCTGCGTTCTCGTGTACTGGCTCAACCCGCCCGGCAACCCGTCCCTCGATATTGCGATGCTAATCGGCATCGGGTTCTTCATCTATGGACCGGTAATGCTTATCGGCGTACAGGCATTGGATCTCGCGCCGAAAAAGGCGGCCGGTACCGCCGCGGGTTTTACCGGATTGTTCGGCTATGTGGGCGGCGCTGTCAGTGCCAGTGTCATCATTGGCCTGGTTGTCGATACGAACGGGTGGGATGCAGGCTTCTTGCTCATCGCCGGTGCCTGCCTGATAGCGACATTTCTGATCGCACTGACATGGAAGGCTGAGTTGCGGCACAATTCAGCTAGTGAGACCCCCTCTGGAGGGATTCGACAGTGAAATTGCGTTACAAAATTGCAGGTGGATTTCTGGTTATCGTGGTAGTCGCCATAACCTTGTTCGCCCTTACTCTGAGCTATACAGCCGCGTGCGAACCTGCGCCTGGCGTTGCACAAGGAGCAGTCACTATGAAAGCTGTTGTGAATCGCTGCTACGGATCGCCTGACGTACTGACTCTCGAGGACATTGAAAAACCGTCGCCCGCCGATGATGAAGTGCTGGTCAAGGTTCATGCTGCAGCCGTCAATCCATACGACTGGCACGGCATGCGCGGATCGCCGTTTATCATGCGCCTCGGTAGCGGTTTGGGCTCACCGAAGGAAATTCGTTTCGGTGCCGACTTTGCGGGGGCGGTCGAAGCGGTGGGCAAGAATGTCACGAAGTTCAAGCCTGGCGACAGAGTGTTCAGCGCCGGCGCCGGCGCGTTCGCCGAATACCTGACAGTTCGCGAAAATCGTATCGCGCTCATTCCTGACGACGTCTCGTTCGAAGACGCCGCGTCGCTGCCGATAGCGGCGATCACAGCGCTGCAGGCACTTCGCGACAAGGGAAAGATCGAGCCGGGACAAAAAGTGCTGATCAATGGAGCTTCCGGTGGTGTCGGTACGTTCGCAGTACAAATCGCGAAATCAATGGGCGCCGAGGTAACCGGTGTCTGCAGCACACGTAACGTCGAGATGGTGCGTTCCCTTGGGGCCGATCACGTCATCGATTACAAGAAAGAGGACTACACCGAAGGCGGAGAACAATACGACGTGATTGTGGATATGGTCGGCAATCACTCGCTGTCGGAGAACAGAAGCGTGATGAGTCCTGCAGGACGTTTCGTAATCATTGGTGGTTCGAAGGGCGACTGGCTCGGCCCGCTCATGGGCCCTCTCAAAGCGATGGTGATGAATCCGTTTGTTGACCAGGAAATGGGCTTGATGATTGCCCGCATTGATGGCGATGACCTGGCCGAACTCGCAAAGCTTATGGAGCGCGGTGAACTCAGCGTCGTTATCGACCGGCGATACTCGCTAAGCGAGGTCCCGGACGCGATTCGTTATTCCGAAGAGGGGCATGCTCGAGGGAAAATCATCATCACGCTCGAATAAATCTGTCCCGGTACATCGCAAAATGCGCGTTTCCTGCTATACCTATAGTACTGGGGTTTCGAATCCTGGGACCCAGCGCTCAGAGGGGACAGACATGAAGAAGTTCATCGTTGCGGCTACGCTGCTGGCGCTAGCACTATTCTTCGAAACGGCGACTGCTCAAGACGAGGGTGCGCCGGGTCTATTTGTCTACGCGACCTACTTCGTTTGCTCGCCGGCCGGCGAGTCCCGCGCGGACGAAATCATTGAGTCAAGCTTCAAACCTCACTACGAAGCGGCTGTCGAGCAAGGTGACATCCAATCGTGGAGCTGGATGCAGCATTTTGTTGGCGGAAGCTGGCGCCGCGTACTGCTGATCATTGCCGCGGATATGGACTCGATTCTCGACGCATCCGGCGCAATCGGAGAGATAATCGAAGAGGAGACGCCTGAGGCTGGGCGGGCTTTTTCGGGCATCTGTTCGTCACATGAAGACTATATATGGCGAACAATTGAGGGTATCGGTAGTGGCCCTGCGAGTGATGTCCGCGGCTCGGCCGGGTTCACGGCTTACATGCAGTGCGATATGAGTCGAGAGGAACGTGCAGACGAACTGGTGCGCGACGTATTCGGGCCTGTCTATGATCGCCACACGGGCGACGGACAGTTGACTGCCTGGAACTGGCTGGAGCATCACGTTGGCGGCAAGTGGCGACGCATACTCGTGATGGGTGCGGAGGATCATAAAACGCTAATGAATGCACGGGATGCGATCTTCGATGAACTCGACGGGCGTCGCTACGAGCGCCCTATGAAGGAAATGAGCCAGATTTGTCACACGCACAGTGACTACATGTGGGACGTTCTTTTTCCGATTCCGTAGCGCGTGCCGGGCTCAGAAGGTGAGGTTTTCCGCGATGTAGTCTGCGCTCTCGAGAACCGTCCATGCGGCGAGATTCGAAAGCGCAATCACGCGTTCCCGATTCAGGTCAATTAGCGAGACACCTTGCTCGGCGAACGTCAGGTAATGCGGGAAGTTGTCGAATGTACCCTCATTTGCGTAGAGCTGGCGAACGAGGTCTCCAGCAGTACGATCCAGTTTCTCCATCCAGCGGTCTGCGCGATCCAGGTGCGCCCAACATATCGATGTGCGATACGGCGAAATTCCGTGTCTCTTGTTCTCGAGGACATCGTACACCTGGCAAAAGATAAGCGGTTCTCCTGCTTCTTTCCTGGCCGAAAACGCTTCGCACAGAGCCTCGAGTTCTGCGCCGGCGTTCGGAAATACGATGTTGTGCATCAAGACACCGGTCGTTCGGAAGTAACTGATGACATCATCAGTGAGGTGCTCCTCCGATATGTCTTTGCATCCGTTCGGCGGTCTCTGGAAAGCGTCAGCCGTATTGATGAACACCAGGATATTCTCAGTTTTCCGTACCAACAGCGGTGTCAAAGCAAGGTTGTCCATGTCGGCGCCATCGCCGTGCTGAAACTCGTCCGCTTCACGTCGCACGCTTTTATCTGACTGGACGATCGCGGCCTGGTTTACAGGCCAGTGGCGAAATTCAGGAAACAGGAAATTCGGTATCGAACTGCGGGTCAGAGTCGCAAGCGGTGCGGCACTGGTAGCGCCAATGACGTCGGACAACGTGAAGCGATTGCGGTCACCGTAGGGTTTGTCACCGCGCTCCAGCAGGCCGGTGAGGCGCACCAGGGAACGACCATTGCCGGTATTGCCATGCGGTTCGTAACTATCGTAGCCAAACGATTCGACGTAACCACCGCCCACGACTACTGTCTGGTCATCTTTTTGTAATTCGAAGCGCCCGCGAATTCCGGTGTACAACGGCGTCATGTCAATCGGGAAATATTCCTCCGGGTCCTCGGACAACTGTTGACCAATCATGACGCTGGTAACAATAGGGTACGGTCGTTCGGAGTGCTCAACGAGTTGAAAATCATCAACGGTTAGCCGGGGATTGTTTGCAAGCGCTGAATCAAGCGCGGCCTGGTGAAACGTGAAAAACTTTTCATTGTCGTGCAGGCCAAACGGCTCCAGGAATATCGAGGCGACGATGTCCGAATAGGCTTCATCGCCACGCCCTATCTCCAGGAGCTCACCAACGGTACCGGCGTTATGAATCGCGGTACCCAGTGACAATTCGTCGACAACGGACGGGCTCAAGTTTTTGTCGCTAAGGTTTTCCGGCGCAATGTAGGTGCCGAGGAATCGATCATCGCTGATGCCAGACGGCAACCAGGTGTATGGGACAGTCGCCCAGCTGCCACCGGAGTTCGAGCTGATGTAGCGGGCACGCTGCAGCCAGCCTAATTGGTGCAGAGCGCGAAGCTGGCCAAGTGTCGCCGAGGCTGAACGAGTACCACCGCCGGAGAACGCCACACCGAACGACGCGCGCTCATTGAGGTGCGGAATAGCCAGTTCGTCATCCGCGACCTCAGGCAGTGCGTTGCCCGAATCCGTATCGTTGATCCAGGTGCGCACAGCAACCTCATCGACGCCATCTTCGAACAGGAAGGGAAGGCCAAGTGCCAGGAGGACAATACCCAGTACGATGCCTGTTTTTGCAGCTCGTCTCACAATAGGTTCATAATAAGCAAGAGAGCGTAATGAATATAGAGCTTCCCCAAACACGCGATCATTCCTACTGGCAGCTCTGGGCCATGCGGGCGCTGCTGGTGCTGGGCGCCAGTCACCTGCTGGCCGGCATCGTCTTCTTCTTTGCCTACAATTGGGATGACCTGGGTCCGTTTGCGAAATTTGGTCTGCTGCAGGCAGGTCTCATCATCTCGGTTGTCGCTGCTCTGCGCTTGCGAATCGAGTCTCCGGCAGGGCAGACATTGCTCGTTGCGGCGTCGGTTTTCACAGGTGTGCTGTTTGCCGTCATCTGGCAGGTCTACCAGACCGGCGCCGATGCATACGAGCTGTTCACGGTGTGGTCCGTGTTGATCTTGCCGTGGGTTATTGCGTCGCGCAGCAGTGCTCACTGGTTCCTCTGGTTTGTTATATGCCTGACAGCCTTCACCTTGTATGGCGGCCAGGTTCTCGTGCCTCTTGGCGTTCTGACGCATGACCAGCTAGGCATCGCTGTTGGTGTTACTGCCATCGTGTTCCTGGCGGGTTACGAGCTCGCCGTTCTTGCAGGCTGCCGATGGCTCGGAGATCGCTGGTTACGCATAACGCTTGCCCTGATCGGCGTGGGCATACTGTTCATACCGGCAATGAAATTCGTGTTCGACTGGCAAGGAATCTCGCAGGGGATTACAGCATTTGTTGTCGTTGCGGCCGGTCTTAGTATTGTGTACTCACGCCTGATTCCCGAATTCGCGATCATCGCAATCACGACAGGATTCGCCGCCGTTGTCGCGATGGCGATCGGAGCGCGCGGTGTACATGAGATCATTGGCTTCGACGACGGCACGAGCAGTCTGATCACAAGTCTCATCGTGCTCGTCTTCTGGTGCGCAATGCTAACTGCGGCGACGGTGCGGTTGCTCAACGCAATGCATGCAAAAATGACATCCGGGAATGGCGATGACTGACGAGCGCTTACCCTGGTATGTGAAATTGGTTGTTGGTGTCGGCGCCTGGATCACAGCCGTTGTGCTGATGTTCCTGGGCGGCGCCATCGTATTTGTCGCCCTGAAATTCGAGACTGGTGGCGCGCTCGCAGTGATCGGGGTGGCGTACCTCTGGATGGGACTTTGGATCATCAGGCAGCCCGACCGGGGCCTGTTCGCGAACCAGCTCGGCGTGGCGACAGCTGCAGCAGGTGCGGCGCTTGTAAGCGGAGGATTGGCGGCCGAGGCGGAAGAAGTCTGGGTCGGTGTTCCCATTGCAGTGGCCATCGCCGCTGCCATCTTCGTGGTTTCGAGCAATCGAATACTGCAGTTTCTTGCCTCGGCACTAGCTGCCGGTTTCCTTGTGGCGACACTGGTGGCCGAAAGAACACCGTATGCGCTGGATATAGTGGCGCTCGCAACGCCGGTCGGTCTTTACCTGATGCTTCGACCGCCAGAGCGCGATATCACACCTGCAGCCATCGTGTTGCTACTGTTGTTCCCGCTGTACTCGACTTTCATCGTGCCCGACGCGTACTGGGTACGCGACGTTCAAATGGGCGGCTGGATCGCCAGGGCTATTCACATGGCATTATTCCTCTGGCTCGTGTCGCTGTACTGGAAGCAGCGCACCAACCAGCAGCTGAACCAGGGCGTGATCGCGTTCATCGTGGCCGCTCTGATCGTCTGCGTGCTGTTGCCCCCGGGAGGATCTGCGGCACTCCTGATCATGACGTTTGCCTACGTGACCGGTTCAACGCCGTTCGCAACATTGGGCGTCGTGCTGCAGACCCATTTCGTAATCCGCTACTACTACAGCCTGGAAATGAGTTTGCTGAACAAGTCCTTCCTGCTGATGGCCGTTGGTGTAGTTCTGCTCGTCGCGTGGTGGTATGTCGAGCGCGGTCGCAAGCAAGGGGGGATACATGAGTAGGTTCGCGACCTGGCTGGTGCTGGCGGGCTTGGTGCTCGTAGTTGGCACTGCGAACTACACAATTCGCGACCGGCAACAGGTGGTGGATAGCGGGCGACCGATTCTTCTGGAACTGCGACCGGTCGATCCCCGTTCCCTGATGCAGGGCGACTTCATGACGTTGCGTTATGCGGAGCCGTTGTTCCCGAATGCGGAGGCACGTAGCACACTACCGCGGCGCGGTGCGTTCATCGTAAAGCTGGATGCCGACAGCGTCGCCACGTACGCGCGGCTCGATGATGGCACTCCTCTTGCCACGGATGAGGTACGCCTCAAGTACAAACTGCTGGACGATAGAGGCACGATCCGCCTGGGCGCCGAGTCCTTCTTCTTCGAAGAAGGGCAAGCCGACGTCTATGATGCAGCCCGCTATGGTGTCTTACATGTCGATGCAGCCGGAAACAGCGTGCTTGTTGGGCTCGCAGACGAAGAAAAAGTGTTACTGCGCCCCGCTGAAGACGGCCCCGCCAACTAATCAGCGCAGGGCGCCGTCCGTGATCCACTGGCGAATGTGGCCAATTTCCGTCGCGTTGAGCGGAACACCTGGTGGCATTTGCGAAAACTGGATGCCAGGGTCGTTCTCGAGCTTCTGGATCAGGTAGCTATTGTCCGGATCGAAAGCAATAACCCGGATACCTGCGCCGCTGAGCTGGATTGTCGGCACGCCGACCAGGTTCAGGAAGCTCGTATCAGCATCGGACAGGTCGAGGTTCGCAGATGCTACGCCGGCGCTGTGGCAATTAGCGGTTGCACAAGTCGGGGTAAACACGGTTGCCTGGATCTGATCGAGCGTCGGCCCGATTACGACAGGTGTCGTGACAGAAAACCTGGCCTGGAAGTCGCCTCCCGCGGCGCCATTGCCGGACGGGAATGCGCCGGCGTATTCGCCGTCGAGCGCATTGCCGTCGAGGTCCATGATAACGGTCCCGCCGTTGCCCAGCAGTCGAACCTGGTAGGTGTCGTCCGCGAGTGCCGCCGCTACGGTAAAGATGGCGCTTTGCGGATTGGCGGCAGGAACTGTAATCGTCGCAGCAACAACATTGACGTCATTGCCATTGGCAAAGATTCCGTCGCCCCCACTGGCATCCACGATGAACGTGTTGGCGTCGACCGATGTGGCATCGACCTCACGGTCGAAGCCGGCGATGATCTGCGTCGGGCCGGTCTGGAGATCTACCCCTGGCGTCGGCGTCAGCGTCGTGACGCGAATCGGGTTATTCGGTACTACGGTATCGTCGACAGCACCGTCAGTTATCCACTGGCGAATGACGTCGATTTCAGCCTGTGGCATCGGTCCGCTCGGCGGCATTTGCCCGCCACTGGCGCCCGGGCCTTCAAGTTTGATGATCAGGTAGCTCAAATTCGCATTGCCGGGATTGACGCGTTGTGCGCCGCCGTCCTGTGTCGCGGCAATTCCAATGAGCTGCGCGTAACTGTTCGCGGCCTCGAGGTTCAGATTGGCCGCTGGCGCACCGCCCGCATGGCAACCAGCCGTGGCGCAATCCGGTGTAAATACATTGGCTTGAATCTCGGAGAAGTTCGGTCCGAAGCCTGCCGGAGGTGGCGGTGGTGGCGGTGGTGGCGGAGGAGGAGGCGGAGGGGCGTTGCGGTTGAATTCGTCGACGGCATCGTCATATGAGCCAAGGTTACAGCCCGATAGAACACCTGCCGTTAAAAGGCATGCAACTAGTACCTGGATCCGGGTTCTCGAAGACATTCGCATAACGCCCATACAATTACTTCGACGATGGTAGCGTCTGAGGGCAGTCAAATCGTGACCGCGATCACAGTCCTGAATGTCGCTGGCTGGCGACAAAGTGGCCTCTAACCTGGCTTGCGGCCACGGCAATAGCCCTGGCGCATTTCTCCGGACTCGCACACGACGACCATCGCACGCCAGTTTTCGACAAAATGATCGGCGTCTTTCTGTCCGAGCAACTCGACCATCCGGGTGTACAGCTTGCCCTTAATGTGTTCGTACTCGCGCCGGCTTTCGGCGCGATACCAGTCCGATGCATCGCTTTTCCTGATGTCGACGAAGCCGGCATCCTGGAAGTATTTGCCGAAAGTCTGCATTGTTTCAAGTGCGAAGGTGAGTTCTTCCATCTTCATCCAGTAGTACATCTCTTCGGAATATTCGCGATCAGATCGCATCCACTCGTAGCAGGTGAGAAAACCGCCCGGTTTAATGACTCTAAAGCACTCTGCAATAATGTCTCCGGCGCAATCTGTTTGCGTAATGGCGCCGGAGCTCAACACAATGTCGAAGGATTCGTCGGGGAACGGGAACGGGCCAGCCTCGACGGTTTGAAACTGACACCGGCCCTGCAGGCCCTGTGCCTGTGCCGCTGCCAGCGCGCGTTCGATTAAAGGTGCCTCAAGATCAATTCCGACCACCTGAGCACCCTGTGTCCGCGCCATCTCGAACGCCGGTCCACCGATGCCGCAACCGACGTCGAGAATGCGCTTGCCCGCCGGGTCGGTTCCGTCCAGCAGTCTGGCCACATTCCCGGGACCACCCGGTGCCATATACCCCTCGCCCCAGATGAGCTCTAGCATTGCGACCATGTTGTCGTGGTATTCGTTTTCGTGGGCCATCTACTGGATTTCAAAGAACAATTGGGCAAGAGCGACAGGCGAGTATCAAATATAATACTTCCTGCTTATTTCCGTGCGTTTATTCAGGGACCGCTATGAGAACAGTCAGGGCGATTTTGCCGTTCGTGTGTTTAGCCTTGGCAGGCCAGGCCTCTTTTGCCGCCGGTGAGCCCTGGTCGGACGATTTCTCGCCGCCGCCGGGAAAGTACTCCTGGGTGCAGCTCGATACCGGTGAGTGGATCAAGGGTGACATCATCGCGCTCTACGACGAAGTCCTGGTATTCGACAGCGATCACTTCGGCGATCTTAGTGTCGACCTGGAAGACATCCGCAATCTGTATGGACAAGGGTTGTTTACCGTAAATTTTGCCAGCGGAACACCGATAAGGGGAAACCTGCAGATCCGCGAGGAACAGGTCGTCGTAGTGACTGCGGAGAAACGCCGGGAAGGGGCACGGGCTGACCTTGTGTCATTGATACCTGCTGCAACGCGCGAAAGAGATCGCTGGGTAGGAGACATCGGTATAGGTGCAAATGTTCGGCGAGGTAATACCGATATTGCCGAGAGCAGCATTGATCTGAGCCTTCAGCGCCGTACACCGGCGTCACGATTTACGCTCGACTACCTTGCCAATTCCAATGTGACAGAGGGCGACCGTATTACCGACAGTCACCGCGTCACTTCCAGTCTGGACCGGTTCACAGGCCGGCGCGTATACTGGCGGCCACTTTCGCTTCAGTACTACAAGGACGAACCGCAGAACATCCGCCACCAGGCGACAGTCAATACCGGTCTCGGATATCACCTGATGGATTCGAAGAGAGTCGACTGGGAGCTGCAGGGTGGGGTCGGCTACAATTATCTTGAAAATTACTCGGTCGCAGTGGGCGAAGAGGAATATGAAACGTCG
>CALZHX010000054.1 GCA_945787435.1 uncultured Woeseiaceae bacterium | reverse complement strand
GTTGCGGACGCGCAGGAGAGCCTTGGTTTCAAAGGCGACCACTGGATACGTCCAGGATTGGCGCTCTACGGTATATCTCCGTTCGAAGAGCGAACCGGACGTGACCTTGACCTGACCCCGGTTATGCAGTTTGAGGCCCGGCTTATAGCGACCAAACCTTTGTCCGAAGGAGCGCGTGTTGGCTACCGCGGGCGTTACCGGGCGCAGGCCGCAAGTACCCTGGGTATTATATCGGCCGGCTACGGTGACGGTTATACACGGCATTTTCGCAGCGGAACCCCGGTATTGCTTAATGGGCGGCGCGTGCCAATGATCGGCATCGTTTCCATGGATATGATAGCGGTGGATTTGGGTGACAACGCCGGCGATCAGATCGGCGATATTGCCACCTTGTGGGGCGAGGGCCTGCCGGTCGAGGAGGTCGCACCCTGGGCAGACGCGATACCGTATGAGCTGGTCTGCGGCATCATGCACCGCGAGAATTCAAAAATTATTGATTGAATTCGGGGTCAGAGCCCAAGGGCTCCGACCCCGGAGAAATTAGCTGACGAAGAACCCCATCTTGACGCCTGCGAGCTGAACCACATCGTTGTCGGTCAGTTTCCTGGCCTGCGGACCGATCGGTTGCCCGTTGACGAGCGGGAAGTCACCTTCCGTGCCGGATTCCACATGCACGATGTAATAGCCTTCCGCACGTCGCGTGATGGCCGCAACCTGAACGCCGGGGCGTCCAAGCGTCGTCAGTGCCTTGGTGAGCTCGAGCTCGCGCCCGGCGAATGCACCGCTGAGAACCTGCAATTTCGCGAGCGGTAGCGCGTTTGGCGCCGAATTCGGGTCTATGCCAACTTGTGTCTCAGAGTGTGAAACGGGCTCCTGTGCCACGGATTCAGCAAGCGGCTTGGCTTTCGGCTCATCTTCAAGTGCGGCGGCATCCTCCGGATCAAGGCGAACACCGGCCTCGGCGTCGCTTACGGCGGCGGCAGCTTCCTCTGCCTTTTGCTCAGCCTCGGCGAGCTGGTCGGCATTCTGCTGGCCAGCCGGAATAACCATGGTCTTTTCAAATTCGTCCTGCTCGGTGTCAGTCGTTTGCTGATCGGAAAAGCGCAATTGATGATGGCCGATCGTGATGACATCACCGTGCTGCAACGCATGCTTCTTGATCAGCTTGCCGTTTACATAGGTGCCATTGGTGCTGTTCAAATCCTCGAGGAACGAGTCATTGAGAATATTGATGATCAGGGAGTGGTGGCCACTGACAGCAGGATTGTCAATGCGTACGTCATTATCCGGAAGGCGCCCTACCGTGTAGCGCTCTTTCGTCATGTTGTATTCAGCCAGAACCTGGTTGTCCAGACTAAGAATTAACCGTGCCATGTCGCCGTTCTCAGTGAAACCAATCAAAATTGCAGGTGGTTTGATGGCACAGGAGAAGCGCGACTGTAACTCAGTCGAATCGCTCTTCTTCCCGACAATCTCCTGAACCCTGCACCCTTACGTGCGGAACAAGTTGGTCAGCTTAGCGAAGAGGCCCTTCTTCGCTGCGAATGGCGTGATGACCTGGGCTATCTGCACCGACACATTGTCGCGCCCGCCGTTGTCATTTGCCAATTCAATCAATTGCTTACCAACGATATCAAGACTAGCATTAAAAGTGCTGATAGTTAAGTGAATATCTTCATCTTCAACCATGTCGGGCAGACCGTCGGAGCACAATAGATAAAAGTCGTCCGGAAGCACCTCGTATTCGTGCACTTCGACCTCGACAGTGGGTTCCACACCCAACGCACGGGTCACGTAATTGCGGTTTGTCGAGCGCTGCGCTTCCTCAGCCGAGTAGAAGCCGCGATCGACAAGCTCCTGCAGTAGAGAGTGGTCCAGCGTGAGCTGCTCGAATACGCCGCTACGAAGGCGGTAGGCGCGCGAATCGCCAACGTGTGCGATTGACACTTTGTTGTCGTAGAACATGCTCGCGACGATGGTTGTTCCCATGCCTTCGCAATGCGTCTGACTTTGGGCGGTCTGGTAGATAATCTTGTTGGCGCGATACACCGCGTCCCGAAGGACGATTGATTGGCGCATCAAGCCGCTGTGTGCGTCGATCTCGTCACGATTTTCACGAGCTGCGCCCTCGATGGCCAACTCTGAGACGATTTGTACAGCAATGCCACTGGCGACTTCACCGGCATTGTAACCGCCCATGCCGTCCGCCAGCACCATCAGGCCGATATCGGGATCTGACCCGATGGCGTCTTCGTTGTGATCACGAACACGCCCGGTATCCGTCATCTGAGCGAAGTCAATTTTCCCGCGGAGGTTCATTTATGCGATTCCAGTACTCTCATACCGTTCTACGAGTATCGGGCGCAGTTGCGTAAGGCAATCGCCATTTCGGCGCCGCACGAAAACCGGTCCTGGGGTCGTTTGGCCAGGGTTTTGGCCAGGACCGCATCTACGCTGGGTGGAATACCAGCACGCCGTTTTGATATGGGCGCCGGATCTTCCGTCGTTATCTTTGTCATCAGCACTGCGATATTCGTCGCCTGGAAAGGCACCTCTCCTGCCAAGAGTTCGTACAGGGTAACACCAAGCGAAAACAAGTCCGAATGGCCCGTGAGCTCCTCCGCATTGAGTTGTTCGGGGGACATGTACATCGGTGTGCCAAGGACGATACCGGTTTTTGTGCTGTTATTGTCGGTCATTCGAGCAACGCCGAAGTCGGTAATCTTCAGTGAGCCTTCTTTCGGGTTGTACATCAGGTTCGCGGGCTTGATGTCGCGATGGATGACACCCTGATTGTGCGCGTAGTCGAGAGCCTCGGCAGTCGATGCACACAATTCAAGCGCTCGCTTGGGTGCAAGGAGCTTTTTGGGATCGGTAAATTTCTTGAGAGGGATACCAGGTACGTATTCCATGGCAATGTAAGCGAGCCCCTTGTCCTCGCCCGCGTCGAACACGGTAATAATATTCGGGTGCGCGAGTCGGCCTGCAGACTCGGCTTCTCGGTAGAAACGCAATCTCGCTTCCTTAAGTTCTTCGTCCTCGAACTCTTTCTCGATAGGAATGGCTTTCAGTGCAACAGGTCGATTGATGCGTGGATCCTTGGCCAGGTAGACAGCACCCATTGCGCCGCGACCGATGCGTTTTTCGATGACATAGCGTCCCAGGCGTTGCGGACCTGTTGCGGTGTCTTGCTTGCCTGAAGTTCTGGATTCCGGCGTACCCTGCGTACGCTTCATCCACTCCAGCACGGCTTCGGCACGCTCGGGCTTGGCTTGCTCTTCAAAGGCGAGGGACAGTTTGTACATGACCGTCGCGACGTTTTCGTTTGGCGGGCAACGCCGAAATTCGGCAAACGCCGGCTCAAGCCGGCCTGCCGCGAGAAAGTCGTTGCCCTTCTTGAAGGCATCAATAACTTCTTTGCCTTTGTCTTCGACAAGCCAGGCGCTCAGTATTGCCACGCCTGCGAAGATCAAGATCGGTCGACCAAGGTCCATGCGAAAGTGAAGCACAAACAGGAGCAGGGTCTCGAGCAGTAAGAGCATGACGATGGCCACGCCAGCCAGTACGGCGATGTCCTTTCGAGAGCGGTCGGGCATAAACAGGACAGCGATAATTGCCAGCAGGGCAGGGGCCAGCCACTCCATAGCCGCGACCCAGGAGGGTGCAATAATTGTCCTGTCTTGTTCGATACCGGCAAGTAAGGTCGCTACTATTTCAGATTGGGTGACGAATTGGCCCGACGGCAGCATTGCGACTGCTCCGACCAGGGCAGGTGACGCGTCAAGAAATATGGTTGCGCCGCGCAATGGAGATTTGTCCGCCTTCGGGTTTAACAAATCATCGACCGCGACGCGTGGCAGCTCCGCATAGTTGGAAAGGAATATTGCATCCTCCGCACTGGACATGCGGTGATTTGTGGTCGCATCTCCGCTATCGAATGCCACCGCGAGTGGCAGAGACGGTGACATGACACCGTCGTTAAGCTGCCATAATGCCGCCCGTCGCAGGATGCCGTCACT
>CALZHX010000053.1 GCA_945787435.1 uncultured Woeseiaceae bacterium | reverse complement strand
CTCGGGGCCGTACTCGGGCGGCTCGAATAGATCGTTGTACTCGTAGGCGTAGCCGTGCGGCCACCGATTCACGGTCAGAGCCACAATATCACGCTCGATATCAAAGCCGGCACCACCTAATGCGCCATCGAGTTGGCGGATTATTCGTGACTCGTAGTCATCAAAACTCATCTCAAAGATGCGCTTCTGGCCCAGGCGACTTTGCTCTTTCTGCGTCAGCCCCTGGTCGGGCGTCGTCGGCAGGAAGGTACCATGCAATACGGCCGGTTGATTCGGCCCGGACGTAAATGTGTAGTCTCCAATACTCACCGGAAAATCGAGTCCGACGGCATACATCAACGACGGTTTCGGGATGTAGATGTTGTTGCATCCAAGTTCCGCCATGGCGCGCCAGTTGCGAATGGCCACGCTGACATAGGCAAGTGGCGTTTTCTGCGCGTACTCGATAGCCTCACGCTGGTCGGCCGACACCTCCGGGACGATATGCGGAATGATCGCGTTGTAGCAGGCCATAACAACATGCTTGCCGCGAACCCTCTCGGGTTTGCCGTCGCGTATGTAAGTGACGTCGACACCCGACTGGTCTGGCGTATGACGCACATCAACAGCTGTCGAATTCAGACGCACTTTCACGCCATTCGATGCGCGGTCCAGCCTCGAGTAATCCACTTTGCCAAGGGCCAGTTCCGGCATCGTTTTCCCGGGTAAGGCGTCAGGGATCATCGCCCTGACCAACGCCCGTGCGATCCCGGCATTGCCGTCGGGGAAGTGGAAAATGTAGGGTTCTTCATTCGACCAGAGACTGTCCCGGGCGAGCTTCAGGTCGAGCCCCCAGGTACCCGGCTGTTCCAGTCGCCAGCCCTCGAGCGCGGACAGCGCATCCAGTCCAAAGCCCCAGTAGCCACTAATCCTGTCGCGGAGAATCGTAACCACCTCTTCGGTTACGCCGATGTGATCACGAAGAAAATCTGTGTAGCTGATGCTGCGAAGCAGCTCGATCTTGTCGCTGTTGCCCATGCCCGCCAGGTAATCTTCCTCGCTTTGCAGCAACGCGGCGAGTGACGCTTTCGACTCGTCCGATATCGGGTACGTTTCGATCACTTTTTTCAGATCGGTCGAACCGAACTCACCCGTTAAATCGCCCATCACGTTTGGCAATGTCAGGTCCTTCCCGTACTCCTCCCGACTGAAGTAAATTGCGGGTCCCAGCCCATGGCGTTGAAAATAATCACGATCAAAGTAGTCGTAGAAGCGATCGACTTCGATGCCGACGTCTCTGAGCAGCTGCGCCGACTGCTTCGAGTACTGCCCCGGCGACTCCAGCGACTGGCTGCCGCCGTACCCGATCAATTCCTGACCGTCCACATCGAACTCGTTGCGCTTGGCGTGGCCACCGAAATCGTCGTGATTGTCTATAACGAGGACTTTCTTGTCGGTACCCGCCTGCTGCAAGTAGAAGTACGCCGCAGCGAGCCCCGAAATACCACCGCCAACGACAACAAGGTCATAGGTAGCATCGGTTTGCTCGTCCGGGCGGCCAAACTTCGCGCCCGCATGTGCTACAGCATGCGCGATCTCGAACGAACCAACGTGGCTCCCGCGCAGACCTGTCAGTCCCGGCGGATAGTAGGGCTTTGAGAGACTACTTTGCGCGAGCGTATCCAGCGGTGACAAAGACGTGCCAGCCGCAAGGCTTAGCGCGACGCCATTGAGAAAGTCGCGGCGCGATATTTCGAGCTTGTCAGCCACCGGTCTCCTGGGCGGCTGGCCTGAAGGTCATTGCGCTGACTGCATACGTCAATACCATGCCTACAATAAACCCGGGGACGGCCTCGTACAGACCATAGGCCTGCTCTTTGAACAACAGTACCCACACGACGCTGGTCAGGAAACCGCCGAGCATGCCGGCAATAATGCCTTCGCGTGTTGTCTTCTTGTAGTAGAGCAGGCAAATGACAACAGGCCCGAACGCGGCACCCAGCCCTGACCAGGCGAATAACACAAACCAGAAAATGAACTTCGCCTCAGGAATGGCGAGTGCGATGGCGAGTATGCCGATCAGGATGGTTACAATTTTTCCGTACCCGGCCAGCTGATGATCGCTCTTCGTACTACCCAGGATCTTCTGCATCGTGTCGCGCACAACTGCAGAAGAAGCCAACAATAACAGTGAGTCGGCTGTCGACATGATGGCTGACAGGACGATAACCATCAGCACGCCGGCAATCACCGGTGGAAACAGTTGATTGGCGAGCGTGGGAAATATCGTCTCCTGGTCTTCGAGCCCTGGAAACAACGCGCGACCAGCGATACCGGCTGTTACCGCTCCAAATGTGAAAACAAGCAAAACCAGCACCGACACAATGCGTGCTTTCCTGAGTTCATTGCCGTCACGCGCTGACATGTAACGCACCAGCAACTGCGGCACGCCAAGGAATGGCAGCCCAATCGCCATGAAACTGACGACAGCAACCCAACCCTTGATGCCACCACTGTCGGTCAACGCAAACATATTGGTGAAGTCAGGGTCCTGGGCAGTGAGATTTGACGAGATACTGCCCCAGCCACCACCAGCATAAATCGCGGCGACGGGCACGATGATCAGACCGACGAGCATCAGAACGCCCTGCAGAACGTCGGTGTAGGACACCGCCTTGTAGCCGCCGATAAAAGTGTACGCGATTATGATGGCGCCACCGACCACAACGCCGGTGCCGTAATCCATGCCCATGAACGTGCCGAGCGCCTTACCCGAGGCGACCATTTGCGCCGTCATGTAGGTCGTGACCATCGTCAGGATAATGATCACAGCGATGGCGCGAATCAGATGTCCTTTGTCCTCAAATTTCGCGGCAAGCACGTCCGGCACCGTGATCGAATCGTGGTCATCGCTAAGCCGCTTCAGGCGGCGGGATATCAACCCCCACGACAGTGCGATGCCGACAATCTCACCGACCACGACCCAATAAGCTTGTGCGCCGACGGCGTAACCCATGCCGGTCAGACCGAGTAGCAGCCAGCCGCTCTCGCCGGTTGCATTGGTGCTGAATGCAACCACCCAGAAAGGCAACTTTTTACCGGCGAGGTAGAAGCCGCTGAGCGTCCCGGTTTCGCGGCGACTCCAGGCGGCGAACGCCGCGAGCAAGCCGAGATATACGATAAGTACAACGACGATCGCATTCATGAGATTTTTTTGACCTTATTCGTCTCGTGCAATTCGCCCGGCGATGATGCCGGCGATGAGCAGGAAAACCCCGATACTGAACAGGTACTCGGGGAATATCCGTAAAACACCGCAAACGAAGATGCCGGCAATATTCACAATCTGGAAAATGTTGATGAGCATACTCTTGCGAACCACGGCCTTCGGGAATCTCAGCCGGGAAACCATCAGAATCGCCAGGATGAACATGATGATCGGCAGGTAAAGATGCAGCGGCAGCACACTTGAAGTGTCCTGGTGGTACAGCAGCACGAGGACCATCGACGATAACAGGCCGCCGCCCGCTGCCGTGATCGGGACGCCGGTAAACCAGCCTTTGCCCGGCTGGCTGGTTCCCAGGTTGAAACGCGCAAGCCGCATAGCGCCGGCAAGCACGAATATGCCACAAGCCAGCAGCAGCACCCAGAACTGCCCTGATTCCACTTCGACGCCGCCTATCTGCAGACCCGCATTGAAAACGAGCACACCTGGTGCGACACCGAACGACACAAGGTCCGCCATTGAGTCGAACTCGGCGCCGAAATCGGAAGTCGCCTTCAGGAGACGGGCAGCAAGCCCGTCCATCGTATCGAGCAGTCCGCACCAGACAATAAGCCATGCGGCAAACTCGAGATCGCCGACCTGTGTGGTTACGATCGAACCCAGACCGAGCAACAGGCTCAGTGCGGTAAAACTATTCGGAATCGAGTATCGGAGTCTTCCCATGGCAAGGCATATTCTGCCTGAATTTGCAGACGGTTACCTGCGCCCGCGAAAACCCCTGTTCGAAATCCCTATGGGCCCGGCGTCAACAACCACCTGCATCGGGATCCCGTCGCGAACGATATCCACAATCACCGGCTGGCCTGGCGTTGCGCTCATCGTCTGGTCGCTGAGTTCACCGAAGGAAAAAACGCGTTGACCGTTGTAGCTGACGATCTGGTCACCAGACTGGAGTCCTGCGCGTTGTCCGGGAGATGACTCCAGGACAGAGCCTACGGCCACCGACGTCGACCGACCATTGGCTTGCAGGTATTGCTCATACTCAGCGTCG
>CALZHX010000052.1 GCA_945787435.1 uncultured Woeseiaceae bacterium | reverse complement strand
TACGTACAACGCAGTTACAGCCGCTGCTTCCGACACGGCAAGAAAACCGGAGTAGATCCCGCCAAGGACGACAAAAGGCAGCGGAATCTCCCAGGCCGACTCACGGACGGCTGCACCGGCCGCCCTCCACGAGAACGTCCCTACAGGTTTGCGATTCGCACGATTAACCCAGAGACTCCATATCGACAACATGGCAAGCATGACCAGGCCGGGCAGGATGCCGGCAAGAAACAGGCTGTCGATGGAAACCTCGGCGATAACTCCATAGAGAATCAGCGGTAACGAAGGTGCAAACAGCAGCCCGAGACTACCCGATGAGGTAACCAGCCCAAGATTGAATTTATCGGAGTAACCGTCATGTTTAAGTGCCGGATATAAAATTGCGCCGAGCGCAATAATCGTTACTCCCGAGGCACCTGTAAACGCCGTGAAAAAAGCGCAGGCCGCGAGTGCCACCAGCGCTAGCCCGCCTGGCATCCAGCCAAGAAACGCACGCGTGATCCGCACCAGTCTTTTGGGAGCTTCGCTTTCACTCAGAAGATAACCCGCAAATGTAAACAGCGGGATAGCCGCAAGAAACGGCAGGTCCCCGATGCCCTGGATCTCAAGGGCCATGTTCATCAGGTCCGTCTCTTCCCGGTAAAAGCCGAGCATTGCACTGGTCGCGATCACGGCGAACAACGGCGCACCGACGATCGCCAGAAGGACCAGAATAATACTTACCAGGATCATGGACTCACCTGGCTTTCTTCATACATGAGTCCGTAAATCTTCTTGATGACCGACACGATAAAGCGATAGCCAAGTACAGCGAATGACACTGGCACTACGACGTGCGCAATCCATGCCGGGGTGTCTACAAGAACCGTATCGGCGAACTCAATTTCAAGCTGCAGGTAGCGGTACGCATGCCAGGCAATAACTCCGCATACGACTGCAGCGAAGACATCGACTCCAATGCGGATGATATCGATTACACGATCGGGAAACAGATGTGTGATCGCGTCGATACGGATATGGCGATCTTCGCGGCACGCAGCGACAGCTCCCATCATCGCGAGCCATAGCACGATCAAGCGAACAAGTTCATCCGCCCAGATGATGCCCGTATCGAATAGCTCGCGAAGAACGATCTGGCCAACGGCGAGCAGGATCAGTCCGCTGAGCAGGGTGACGAGTGCTACGTTCTCAAGAAATCGACCAAAGCGGTCGAGTCGATCAAGATTGACAGCCAGACCCGATGCCACGTTTAGTTTCCGGCGGCACTTGCGCTAACGGCACGATATTCCTCCAGGTACTGCAACATTCGCTCATACAACACCAGGGAGTAGTCACCTCGCTCCGCCATGTCGCGATTGGACTTGCCAAGTATCGAACGAATCTCGCCAATTTCGTTTTCAGCGATTGCGACCTGCTCAATGCCCGTGTTCAGGAGCGCTTGCAGCGCTTCCTTGTTGTCGTCGAGATTTGCGTCATTTAGCTGCTGGTAGGTTCGTGTCATTACTTGTCGCACGATTTCCTGGTCGGCCGGACTGATCTTGCTGAACGCCTTTTTGTCGATCGCCATGAATCCCATAGTGTAGGCGATCGGCAAGTCGGTAATGAACTTAACTTTCGTGTGCCACTGCAACACCAGCGCGCCAATTGGCGACATGAACACAATATCAATCAAACCCGTTTGCAGCCCGGTCAATACATCAGTCAACGGCAAAGTGACTGGCGACAATGACAATGCCTGCATCGAGGCATAGCTGATTGTGTCGCCCTCGGGAACCCAGACTTTTTTTCCTTTCAGGTCGCCGAGATTTGTCACTGGCTCATTTGACATGATCATAGCGAAGCCGCCTGCAGCGAAGCCAAAATTGACGAATCCCGCCTCCTCAAGACCGTCCTCGATTGTCCGATCCATGCGAGCGCGCACGTAGGCTAATTCCTCGTTCGACTCGAACGTCAGCGGCAGCCCGTACAGGTTGATATCAGGATAGATCTTCTGCAAAGCGGATGGCGTGAACGCACCCCCATGCAAATTGCCGATGCGAATTTTTCCCAGCACTTTGTTGTCGTTGCCCATGACACCGCCACCGTAGTACTTGATCTGCACCCTGCCTTCTGTAAGTTCCTGGATCTCCTTTGCGCTCGCACGCATATCTTTCATCCAGGACGATCCCTCAGGCGTGACCGTTGCGATTTTCAGTACAGCTGCATTCGCCAGTCCGCTAAATAACAGCGCCGCGAAAATGAATCCAATTTTCTTCATCGGGTTTCCATTAAGTTCAGAAATAATCACTCGCCTCGACACGCAGGCGCAACGCTTCTTCCTGCGCGAGGACGTTGGTCAGGGTCAGGCGATCGGCCTTGGGGTCTGCGTCCAGAACCTCGTTAACGAGTTGATCGTGCAACTCTTGATCGTACAGCAGTTTTGCGTAGCCCTTTGCGAACTCGATCTTCGCACCAAGGTCTCTGCCGCCCGACAATGAAATGGCCCTCTCGAAATGCGTCCGCGCCTCTTCGGGTTTGCCACCCAGGGCCGGAGGCCGCAATGTCAGGATGATACCAAGGTATGTGTAAGCAGAAGCGTTCGCTGACTCACCACTGATCTCGAGATAGCGCTTTACCAGTGCTTCGGCCTGCGGCAATTCTGCCAGAGAGTTCCAGTCGGAACTGTGCGCGCGAAGGTAGGCCAGCGTGGCCAGACCGTAAACGTAGAGAGTGTCGGCGTGCTGCTCTGTAAGTCCATCCAGGGTAGCTTCGAAATCATCGTAGTTCAGCTCACGCCAGTCGCACGAATCCGCGTAAGACTCGCACATCGCCCGCAACGCATAATCGCGAGCCCGCGACGTAAGCCGCGTTGCCCTGATATCGTCATCGACGAATACAGCACCATAAGATGCATAGAGGTTTGCAGCGGCACTCAGCGTTGCCGGATTGTCAGGACTTCCCTCGACAAGGCTGTCCATCAATATCAGGTAGGACGGCATGCCGTCGCGAACGACCTCAGGATCGTCCTGGTTCAGGATCGCACTGGTGAGATTGGTGCCGAAACTGTCCGTCGCCTTTGCCACGAACAAGGAACAGCCGGAGAGCTGAACCACCGCGAAAGCGACCAGCAACGACGAAAATACGCGTTTTGAAGTACTTGGGCTCATGCCACGAAAGACCTGCCTCCGAAGCTATAGTTCAGGCGGAGTATCCCATACTTGACGCCCGCGGCCCGGGTTGCGCTAGATTTTTTCCTTAATGCGGGCCGCCTTACCGGTGCGTCCACGCAGGTAGTACAGCTTGGCACGTCGCACGTCACCACGACGCTTGACCTTGAGCGAGTCTACGACCGGGCTATAGGTTTGGAACACGCGCTCTACGCCTTCACCATGCGAAATCTTGCGTACCGTGAATGACGAGTTGAGGCCACGATTGCGCTTGGCAATGACCACACCTTCAAAGGCCTGCAAACGCTCGCGCGTGCCTTCCTTTACCTTGACCTGAACGATGACCGTATCACCCGGAGAAAACTCGGGAATTTCCTTGCTCATCTGTTCCTGTTCGATTGCTTCGATTACTTTGCTCATGTCTGATTACCCGGGCTTCGGTCAGGATAGCCCCTGCTCTTTCAAAAATTCATCGAGCAACTTCTGTTGCTCCCGATCCAAATTCATCTTCTTCACCAGGTCCGGACGTCGCAAAAAGCTACGCCCTAGCGCCTGTTTGTAGCGCCAGCGTGCAATTCGGGCATGGTCACCCGACAACAGCACCGCCGGCACACGCTGACCATCGATAATCTCCGGCCGCGTGTAATGCGGGTGATCCAGCAGCCCATCCATAAAGGAATCCTGACTTGCTGACTCATCGTCACCGAGCACCCCCGGCAACAACCGCGTTACGGCATCAATAACTGCCATCGCAGCAATCTCACCGCCAGACAAGACGAAGTCGCCAAGCGACAACTCCTCGTCCACTTCATTCTCGATCAGTCGCTCATCGATTCCTTCGTAGCGACCGGCCAACAGCACGAATCCCTGCAGACCTGCGAGGCGCTTCGCCTCATCCTGATCAAACACTTTGCCCTGCGGTGAGAGACATATGACCGGACTCTCTCCAGGCACTGCCTTTCTCGCCGCGTGAATGGCCTTTGCGGTTGGCTCATATTTGAGAACCATCCCCGGACCACCACCGTAAGGCCGGTCGTCAACCGTGCGGTGGGCATCCTCGGCATAGTCCCGAGGATTGACACACTGCAGCGAAAGTACTTGCCGCTCCACTGCGCGCCCGACGACACCATGCTCGCCGACCTGTCCTACCAAATCGGGAAATAAGCTGACCACTGCAACCTGCATTGCGTCAGTCCCACTCCCAGTCAACGCTGATAATTCCTTCGTCAAAATCAACGTCGATAATTACTTTGTCTGCGATAAACGGAATCAACCGTTCTCGCTCGCCGCTGGTCACCATCACATCGTTGGCGCCAGTTTCCATCATGTACGCCACGCGACCCAATTCGGTACCGTCGCGGTGTACAACTCGCAAGCCCTCGAGATCCGCCCAGTAATAATGTCCGTCCTCGGCATCGGGCAAATCACCTTTCGACACGGCGATGTCACAACCGACAAACAACGCCGCCTCTTCCCGGTTATCGATGCCCTCGATTTGCACGATGACAGTCTTACCGTGGCGTTTTCCCTCACGAATCGAAGTGGCTTGCCAATCTCCTTTTCGTTTCAGATACCAGCGATCGTAATCGAGGATCGCTTCTTTCGGCTGGGTGAATGAAAACACCTTGACCCAACCCTTGACACCAAACAGGCCCGAAATGCGGCCCAGTACTACCGGATGTTGCAGTTCCGCACTCAGTTGCTGGCCTGGGCCTTGCGGTGCGACTTCAACAACGCGGCGACGCGGTCAGAAGGCTGTGCACCCTGCCCGACCCAGTAGTCCACGCGTTCGAGGTCGATGCGCAGATTCTCTTCATGGTCCTTGCCAACCGGATTGAAAAAGCCCACGCGCTCGAGGTACCGGCCGTCCCGACGATTGCGACTGTCGGTGACCACCAGGTGATAAAAAGGACGTTTCTTCGCGCCAGCGCGCGACAGACGAATACTAACCATTGTTCTTCCGTTAAGAATGCAAAAAAGGCAGAAAATCCCGCGGGATGCTGATCCCTCGAGGCCCTGCCCGATCAGGTTGCGCATTGTACCGGTTTCAAACCAAATGTGAAGCCGTTTTCGCGCCGAATAATCCCAGGGATTTCCGTGGCTTAGCGCATTCCCGGGGGCATACCGCCGCCAGGCATGCCGCGCATCATCTTTTTCATGCCTCCACGAGACATTTTGCGCATCATTTTTTCCATCTGGGTGAACTGCTTGAGCAGACGATTTACGTCCTGAATCTGCAGTCCGGAGCCCGCCGCGATGCGTTTCTTGCGGGACCCGTTAATGATCTTCGGGAAACGCCGCTCGCCCGGCGTCATCGAATTGATTATCGCGACCTGGCGCTTGAGCTGCTGCTCATTGGCACTGTCCTTGAGGGCAGCCGGGTTCACGTTGCCGGGAATGGGCAGTTTATCGAGCATTGCCGCCATACCGCCCATGTTCGTCATCTGCTCAAGCTGGTCCTTGAGATCGGACAGATCGAAACCACGGCCTTTCTTGAGCTTCTTGGCAAGCTTCTCGGTCTTTTCCTTGCTGACCTTGTCCTCGATCTCCTCAACGAGTGACAGGACATCACCCATGCCCAGGATACGAGAGGCCATGCGCTCCGGATGGAACGCTTCGAGCGCATCGACTTTTTCGCCGACACCGAGGAATCGAATCGGCTTGCCGGTAATCTCGCGCACCGACAAGGCCACACCGCCTTTCGCGTCACCTTCCGCCTTGGTCAATATGAGGCCGGTGAGCGGCAGGCTCGTATCGAACGCCGTCGCCGAGTTAACCGCATCCTGGCCTGCCATACTGTCAACGACGAATAGTGTCTCGATC
>CALZHX010000051.1 GCA_945787435.1 uncultured Woeseiaceae bacterium | reverse complement strand
TCAAAACCAATCCACCGAAAATCGCACCGCCAATCGTAGCGACTGACATCCCCGACACGACTGAACCGGCGTATGACAACGAAGACGAGCCGGAAGCACACGTGCCCAGCGACGATGACACATATTCCCCGATCCACGGCGAGGATGACGAGGACGCGCCCAAGGACGGCGGGCCCGACACAGAGAAAGACGCGTGAGCGCTACTGAAGAGAACAAGGATGAGGGCGACCTTGCCGAAGGTACCCTGCTATCACACCTGATCGAGCTGCGCAGCCGCCTCATCAAGATTGCTGCCGCGGTTATTGTTTTGTTTGTTGCTCTTATACCGTTCGCGCAGAAGATTTTCTCCGTCGTGTCGCAACCACTCATCGACGTACTTCCGGGTCAGCAGATGATTGCGACGGCCGTTGCATCGCCACTCCTGACGCCATTCAAGCTGACGTTTTTTGTCGCGCTGTTTATTGCGATGCCGGTCGTGCTCTACCAGGTCTGGGCATTTGTTGCGCCGGGCCTGTACAGGAAGGAGAAGCGCTTCGCGTTTCCCTTGCTCGGCTCCAGCATCTTGCTGTTCTATGCTGGCGTGGCGTTCGCATATTTTGTCGTGTTTCCGCTTGTGTTCGGGTTCTTCACCGCGATTACGCCACAAGGCGTCGAGATGATGACCGACATTTCGGCTTACCTGGATTTCATTACAACGATCGTGCTGGCCTTTGGCATTGCGTTCGAGGTGCCAATCGCGACAGTCCTGATCGTATGGACGGGACTCACAACCCCGGACAAGCTCGGCAAGGCCCGCCCCTATGTGTTTCTTGGGGCTTTTGTCGTTGGCATGCTGCTGACACCACCCGATATCATCAGCCAGACGCTTCTTGCCGTTCCGGTGTACCTGCTCTATGAGGCCGGGATCATTATGTCCCGTGTGTTTGCCAAAAAACCCGAAGAGGTTGAAGCGGCTTCAGTCAAGTAGCCAGTTACATGTGAAATAGTGTTTAATGCGTAGCCTGAGCCGCCTGCTTTCCGCGGCTCCACGCCAGAGCCGGGGGAATATAATAATGACAGACTCCGTGTCCGCAGCGGCGGAAGATTACAGCAGCGACGACAACCTGTTTGGGCACCCTAAGGGCCTGTACGTCTGCTTCACGACAGAGCTCTGGGAGCGGTTTTCATTCTACGGAATGAAATACCTGCTGCTCCTGTACTTAACCAAGTATCACCTGTTTTCCGATGGCGCCGGCCTGGACGTTCTTGGCTCCTATGCCGGCCTTGTCTACGCGCTGCCCGTGATCGGTGGCCTCATTGCTGACCGCTATCTCGGCATGCGCAAGTCCGTTTTGTTCGGCGGCATCTTGTTGTCGCTCGGCCACATCCTGATGGCCTGGGAGGGCTACCAGGCGGTCAATTATGCGGCCGGAACCATATTATCCGAGAGCCTGACTCTCGCCAGTGGTGAGGTGCTCGCTGCAGGCACAATATTATCGGAGGCTGTGACATCACGGGATACCGAGGCGCTGAAAGTATTCTATTTTGCACTTGCGCTCATCGTTATGGGCGTTGGCTACCTGAAGCCGAACATTTCCACGATCGTCGGCAAGCTGTACGGCAAGGACGACCCGCGCCGTGACTCGGGTTTCACGATATTTTATATGGGCATCAATATTGGCTCCTTTGTCGCGACACTGCTGTGTGGCTGGCTCGGAGAGACGTATGGCTGGAAGTACGGTTTTGGTGCCGCAGGAATTGGCATGATTATCGGCCTGATTTCATTCTCCTGGGGCCAGAAGTTCCTGCATGGCCACGCCGAGCCATCCGACCCTGATCGTTTGAAACAAAAGGCGTTCGGGCCGATCAACAAGGAATGGGCCATATACCTCCTGAGCCTGCCGGTTCTCGGCGTGTTCTGGCTGTTGGTGCAACACGAGCCTGTCGTTTTGCTGACGCAGAATGTATTCCTGATCGTCGCAATCGTCAGCATCATTCTCTACTCGATGGTTTACCGTAAAACTGAGGGCAGCAACACGATGGCTTATGTGTTCGCCGCCGTTACCATCGCCGCCGGCATCTACACGGTGCTCGCGAATCTCGACCACATGCCGGGCTTCCTGCCAACGAGCGCAGCAATCGCCGAATACAGCCTTTACGTCGCTATCGCTTTGATCGTCGGCTTCGTCATTTATGGCTTCATGACACACAACTCGGATGAGTTCGGCCGTACCGTCGTGCTGATGTTCCTTATTCTTACAACGGTCGTGTTCTGGGCTCTGTTCGAACAGTCCGCTGGCTCGATGACGCTGTTCGCCGATCGCGTCGTTGATCGTGAGGTGGGCGGTGTGACATTCACAGCCGCACAGTTTGGCTCGCTCAATGCCGGCTTCATCATGCTGCTGGCACTGCCATTCGCCGCATTGTGGGTTTGGCTCGCAAAACGCAACCTCGAGCCTTCGACGCCCGTCAAGTTTGGCCTCGGAATCGTCCAGGCCGGATTGGGATTCGGCGCACTCGTCTTCGGCGCACGCTTCCCGGATGCCGCCGGCCAGGTAGCGATGATTTGGCTGATTCTGGCTTACCTGCTGCACACAACCGGTGAGCTTTGCCTGTCGCCGGTTGGGCTTTCAGCCGTTACCAAGCTGTCCGTTGGCCGCGTAGTCGGCGTCAGCATGGGCACGTGGTTCCTGGCAACCGCCTTGTCAGAAACCGTCGCAACCCGCCTCGGTAAGATGGCGGCACTTGCGACAGACGGTGGCGAGGTAACCGACTCTGCCGGAGCACTCGCGACATACACACAGCTCTTCGAATTCCTGATGTACGTCGGCCTCGGAGTTGGTGTCTTTGTGCTGCTCATCTCACCATTATTGAGACGCGGTATGCATGGCGTGCATTAGAACCACAGATAAACAGGAAACAACCATGAAATACTGTTTAAAAATGCTTGCGGGCGCGCTGCTCGCGATCACCGTTGCTGCGTGCTCGCAGCAAGGATCGGAAGATACAACGACTGTAGCGGCACCAACCGAGACCGCTGAGGAGTTCGTCGCGCGTGTGAACGAAGAACTCAGGGGGCTTGGCCGTGAACTCGGCGCCGCTGGCTGGGTACGCGCGACCTACATCACTGAGGACACGGCCATCTTGAGCTCGCTGGCTCGCGAGCGGCATGCAAAGTGGCACGGCGAAACGGTCGAAGCCGCCATGGCGTATGACGACCAGGATCTCTCGCCCGAGACGCGACGAGCTATCGACCTGCTGAAACTCGGAACATCATTGCCGACACCAAAGGATGCAGCAAGGCGTCGCGAGCTCACGGAAATTGCGACGGAGTTAACGGGAATGTACGGCGCCGGAAAGTATTGCCGCAGCGATGACGACTGTATTTCCGGAACCGAACTCGAGCTCAGGATGCAACAGTTGCGCGACTACGACGAGTTGCTCGAGTTGTGGGAAGGCTGGCGCGAGATTGCAGTGCCGATGCGAGAGAAATTC
>CALZHX010000050.1 GCA_945787435.1 uncultured Woeseiaceae bacterium | reverse complement strand
TACTCAACTCTGCCGAAGAACTGCTTGCTGTTTTAGATGACGAGTTTCGCCTGGATGTTCCTGCCGTGCGCAGCCTTTGGCCGCGCATCGAAGAACGCCACGCAGAATTGATGCGCGAAAAAGAACTAACAGACACGTATGAAATTCGGCGCCGGGCGAATAACAAGCCGCTCAGCTAAGCGGCTGAAAGTCATCCAGCGGCGCCAGATTTCCCGCTTGTTTATTCCCAGGTCTCTTATCGCTGCCCGGTGATCAATCATCACGGCGATCGCGGCCAGCAACATCGTCGTTCGCCACGTAACGACAAACAGGCCGCGCTTCCAGGCATGATTGCACTGGCTGTTCAGGAAGCAGCAGTGGAAATCGAGATGGGACTGCTCGTCACTGACGAGTTCGGTAAGCCAGGTGCGCATTGGGGATTTCGGCAGGCGAGCCGCGAGCAAATGGTAATAACAGATACCGACAACTTCAGCGGCGAGCAGCACCAGCACCTTCAGCCGCAGGCCGATCAGACGACGTGTTGCAACGAATAACGTCGCTGTCCAGTTGTCCTTGATCAGTTCGCCGCCGAGCTGCTGAACGCAGATTGCGAGGATATCGGCATGGCGGTTTTCTTCCCGCACGAACAGCGCCATCGCATCAGCATAGTGCTTGTCGATCTGCGGCAGCTCGCTGGTGCGAGCCTGCTCAATGATGGTGCCGCCACCCGATTCGCCGAGCTGAAAAATGGCCAACGACTTTGCGAGTGAAGGTGGTAATTCTGAGTACTTTCGCAGCGGTTCTGCCGCAGGCAGCGGCCGGTCCATACGACTCACAAACAGTTCTTTCCACTCGCGCCAGCACGTGTCCCGGTATCGCATCCACCCGCTCCTTCAAAGAATCTGTGGACCGTTTTACGTCTCCGTTCTGGCCAACCAGGGGCGCGATTGTGTCGAATTGTGGCGCTACCGATTTCCTCGTTCGAGGACGAACACGTTGCCTGCCAACACAAGCAGCGTGCCGATGACAATCGACGCACTGAGCTGCAAGCCTTCAAACAGTAGCGACAGTATTAACGCAACAACAGGAAACATTACCATCGCGTATCCGGCCTTGTGTGCGCCGATTCGCCCGAGCAGAGTCAGGTAGGCACCAAATGCGATGATTGATCCAAACACCGTAAGGTAGGCCAGAGATACGACGTAGCCAGTTGAGAAGTCAAAGGCAAACGCGTGTCCGGCCACGACAGACGATATAGCCGACAGTCCGCCACCGTAAAACATACCCCAGGCGTTCGACTGCACGATGGGCAGGCCGCGCTTTTGCGCACCCTGCGAAGCCATGTTCCCGAACGACGCTGCCAGCGCACCGAGTAAGGCCAGCACGCAACCGAGGAATACCGTGTCCGTGAACGCCAGGTTCCTGACCTGCGGCGCAAACAACGTGATGATGCCGACTACGCCCAACAGCGAACCGACAATCGTGCGACGCCCTGCCCTGATGCCAAAGAAAAAACGTGCATTGAGGATGTTCATCCAGACGATTGAAGAGAATGCGATCGCAGTCAGTGCCGAGGTAATGTATATCTGTGCCCGGTACGCGAGCACGTAATTCAGCCCAAAAAGAAACAGTCCAAGCAGTACAAACCAGCCGTGCTGGCGAATGCCGAATGAGAGATTCAGGTTCTTGTGTTTGCTCCATGCAAACAACAGCAGTGAAGCGCCTGCATAGCGGTACACGACGGACACTTCTGGCTCCACGACGCCGAGCTGGAACTCGATGGCGAACCAGGTCGAGCCCCAGACCAGCACAGTAATCACATAGAGCGCCAGATTGCTCACGCTGCGTCCCTGGTGGCACGTATCGTCATTGTTTATGGAGTAACGATGTTGAACCAGAACTCGAACCTGTCGAGCAAACCGATCAGCTCCACCAGTGCGCCGACATCACCGTCGACCTGGATCGTTTGTGATTCGATCAGAGATTCAACCGGCACACCCGCCATCGCCATGCCGAGAAAACCGCGACGCGTCAGTTTGACGTTAACGTCGGCGTCCGAGGCATGCTTACCCACGGCATGATTCAGCACGCCATTGGCAAGTGTCACCAGATAGTCAGAATCAGAATCGCTGAAATGGAAATTTGCGACCGTTCGTTTGCCGGCGGCCTCAGGCCCGTTCAGACGTACGGCCAGAGCATCGAACAACTCGCTCAATGTCAGTGCGTTGATCATGTCGGCACGTTCAGTGCGGACAGTATCGGCTATCGTTATTCCGTTTCTGAGTTCGCTCGCCGCCGACAGGTAAAAATTCCGCCATTGGCCTGATTCGGCCTGGTAACCCAGTTGCTCAAGCGCATCCGCTTGCAGTCGCCTGGCCTCTGTGTTGTCCGGATCCGCGAAGACGACATGGTTAACAACTTCTACCACCCAGCGGAAATCGCCTTCGTCATAAGCAATTCGTGCCTTCTCAAGTACCGCGTCCGACCCACCCATGAACTCGACATACCTGGCTGCGGCGTCCTCCGGCGGCAGTGGATGCATGTTCGCCGGATTGCCATCGAAATAGCCCAGGTATTTTTGATACACGGCGCGGGAATTGTGACTCACGGTGCCGTAGTAGCCACGGTTGTACCAAACCTGTCCGAGCTCGGGCGGCAGCTCCAGTCGCTCTGAAATTTCGTCCGGAGTGTAGCCGTGATTGGCGAGCCGCAGCGTCTGGTCGTGGATGTAGCGATAGGCATCGCCCTGATTCCGCAGGTATTCGACGATGTTCTCATAGCCCCAGCGCGGCCAGTGATGACTGCCGAACAGGGTGTCAGTGTCTTCCGGGATCAGGTCGATCGCTTCGTGAAGGTAACGGCTCCACAGCAATGCATCGCGAACCTGGGCGCCTCGCATAGTGTAAACATTGTGCAAGGTGCCATTGGCCTCCTCCGCGGAGAAGAACGCTTTCATCTGCGGCAGATAAAACATCATCTCCGCAGGTGCTTCGGCGAAAGGCGTGTTCATAAAGACAAATTGAATGCCATCGATGACGAGTTGCTGACCGGTCTTTGTCACCAGTTCGGTCGGCGCAATCAGTGTGACCTCGCCGGTTGAAATCGCGTTCCCAAGTCCGGCGCCAATGCCGCCCTTCTCATCCTTGGGCAGCAACGAGCCAAACATGTATGACGCGCGTCGCGTCATCACATTGCCGGCGAGGACATTCTCTGACACTGCATAGTCCATAAAACCGTCAGATGCGATGACACGTACATTGCCTTCATCCACGTCCTGCTGGTTGATGACCCCCTTCACACCGCCGAAATGATCAGCGTGACTGTGGCTGTAGATCATCGCGACGATCGGTTTCTCGGGCAGATGCTCCAAGGCGAATTGTATGCCGGTTTTTGCAGTCTCGGCCGTCAGCAAGGGATCGATCACGATGTAACCGGTATCGCCATCAATGATCGTCATGTTGGAGAGGTCGAACCCGCGCAGCTGGTAAATACGCTCTGTCACCTCGAACAGCCCGTAGCGGGAGTTCAGCTGCGTCTGCCGCCACAGGCTGGGATTGACCGATGCCGGCGGGGCATCTTTGACAAACGCAAACTGACCCAGATCCCAGACCACGTCTCCGGCATCGTTACGAATCTCAAGTCTCGAAGGCTTTGCGATCAGACCCCGGTCAGCAAGCGCGAAGTCCTCGGTATCCGAAAACGGCAGTTTCCCGGCAACAGCCGCGTTCGCATCACGCGTTGCTGCTGTAGGCGCCTGGCGCAGGTCCTGTTGCGCCACCGCAACAGCTGGCAGAGCGAGAATTATTATCAAAAACAGACGTTTGTTCATCAGATTTTCGAGCATTTGTTGACTGATTCCTATGGCGAGCGTTTAATACCGAATATAACTTAAACAGGGGGAGCATAATGAAACCTCGCATTTTGCGCCGGTTTTCGGCGTTTGTTGTATCCGCAACACTCATTTCACTGTCTGCCAGCCAGGTCTACGCCCAGGAATCGGCCAGAGCACTCGAAGAGATCGTCGTAACCGCGGCCTATCGCGAACAGGGACTGCAGGACGTTCCTCTCTCGATTTCAGCGGTGACCGGAGAAACGATTTCACGCGCGGCCATCCAAAAAGCAGAGGACATCCAGTTCCTGGTGCCCAATTTCACGCTGACCGAAACCGGCATTGGTACCAACGCGTTCATTCGTGGCGCCGGATCGGGCATTAACCAGGCATTCGAGCAATCTGTTGGAACCTATGTCGACGGCGTACATTTTGGCCGAGCACAGCAGTGGCGCTCGCCGTTCCTGGACGTTGAACGTGTGGAAGTCCTGCGCGGACCGCAATCTATTCTGTTCGGCAAGAATTCAGTTGCCGGCGCGCTGAATATAACCACGGCCAGGCCGACTGACCAGTTCGAAGGCAGCATTGGCGCGTCGTGGGAATTCGAGGACGACGAGTCCATCATCGAAGGCATGATATCCGGGCCGATCTCTGATCGCGTTCGCTATCGCGTTGCCGCGCGACAGCGACAACTGGAAGGCTACATGGTCAATGCAACGCTTGACGTGGACGAGCCAAACCGCGAGGACTGGACGGTTCGCGGTACGCTCGAATTTGATGTCACGGACAACCTCGTCGCTACTTTGAAAGCTGAAGTTGGTGAGTTTGATGTTGACGGTCGTCATATTGAAATCGTCAACGAGCTACCCGCTGCCGGTGGACCGTTCCAGGGCCTGCAATACAACCAGATCCTGTCAGGCGTATTCGGCGCTGACCCAAGCGTGAACAACGTGGTGCAGGACGACATTCGCTCATCCAACGGCGATTTCAGCTACAACGATTCCGAGAACTTCGCGCTGACGCTCGACTGGGCGCTCGGTGATTATGATTTCAAGTCGATCACCGCTTTGTCGACGTTTGAGTACAATGAGTTCTGTGACTGCGACTTCACCGGTGCGGACGTGTTCGGCGCGGCGTTGCAGGAGACCTACGACCAGTTCAGCCAGGAATTTCGACTCTCGTCGCCGATCGGCGAACGCTTTGACTACATTGCCGGGCTTTACTACCAGACCAGCGAGCACGACTACGCAGATCAGATCACCGTGTCGCCAACCTCGGTTCTGATTCCGGCTATCAACGCTCAGTCCCCCGGCTCCGGCGACCTGGTGGCCAACACGCAGGCATCACGCCTCGCAACGGTCGACAACGACGTCATCAGCGCCTTCGCACAGTTCAGCTGGCACTTGACTGAATCGTTTACCTTGCAGGTTGGCGCACGCGTCACCAATGACCAGCGCGACGGAGACCGAACGCTGGAGATCGTGAGTGGAGACTTCTCGCCGTTGCCGCCTGTGCAGACTGCTGCACCACTGGTCTATGGCAGTCTCTTCGGCATAACGTCGACAAACCTGAACGCACTCAGCCAATCGACCATACCCCAGTTATCAGTGCCAGCCACAGCCTTGCTCGGCGCGCTCGGCGCACTTCCGGTAGATGGCTCTCGGGATAAGACCACGACTTCACCTGAAATCAAGCTTATCTGGAACGTAGGAAGCGACAACCTGCTGTACTTCAGCGCTGCAGAAGGCTTCAAGTCAGGTAGCTTTGACTTCCGTGCCAATAATCGCAATTTCTACCCGGATATGGCGACATCGTTCGAATTCGACGATGAGGAGGCGACGAACTTCGAACTCGGTGGCAAGTTCCTGCTCGCCGGCGGTGCCATGGAACTCAATTTTGCGGGTTTCTTCACCGAGTACAACGATCTGCAGATCTCGATTTTCGACGGCGTCCTCGGCTTCAACGTAGGCAATGCGGCGAGCGCTGAAATCAAGGGCCTCGAGGTTGACATGCGTTGGGCCGCAACCGATACCCTGACGATATCAGGCGGCCTCGCATTGACCGACTTCGAATTCACCGATTTCGAGAATGGCCAGTGCTATTTTGGCGCGACGCCAGACGTTGATATTGACGGCGATGGCACTCCTGAGCTTTGCGACTACACCGGTAATTCCAACCAGATGGTCTCCGACGTCCAGGGCAATGTCTCTTTCGACTTTCGCGTCCCGGTCGGGCGCAACCTTGAATTCGGCGCCATATTCGATGTGTTTTATACCAGTGAATACGACGCCTCTGCGACGTATGACCCGGGACTCGTGCAGGACGCCTACACGATGTTGAACGCGCGTTTGAGCATTGGCTCCCAGTCAGGTCGTTGGGATATCGCAGCCCTTGCGAAGAACCTCACCGACGAGAGGGTCCTGAGCTTCGGTGGTGATACACCGCTGGCCGGCAGTACTTTCGGTGCGAAATCGAATTACGCCTTCTACGGTCGCGGCCAGACCATCAGTCTGCAGGGCACGGTGCGCTTCTGATCCGGCGCGATAGTTAGACCCTACGGCGATGGAGCAGCTACTCCTGATAGCTCCCATCGCCGTACCGGTCCTGTTCTGGGCCGTCTACCACTATTACAAGGACAGGCACTTGCCCGAACCTGTGGGGCACCTGGCGTTCACTTTTTTGCTGGGCATTGCCGCCGCCTGGATATCGACCGCGCTGTACTCCGGGCTTGGCTTCGTCGGCCTGCGATTCGATGCCAGCTACCTGGCAGATACCAGCACCTGGGCGCTGCTCGCTTACTCACTGCTCGCGATCGGCCCGATCGAAGAACTCGCCAAGCTGCTCCCGTTCCTGCTTGTTGTATTGAGATTCAAGGAATTTGATGAGCCGATGGATGGCATCATCTACGCGTCGTTTATCGGTCTTGGCTATGCCGCCATCGAAAACTGGCAGTACCTTGAATACCTGACGACAACCGAAGCACTTGCCCGTGGCTTTGCCAGCCCGGTGATTCATATGCTGTTCGCGTCAATCTGGGGCCACTGGATTGGCCAGGCATACCTTGCAGGCCGCTCAATTGTGCCAGCAACACTCGCCAGCCTGGGCGTCGCCGCGAGCTTGCACGGGCTTTATGATTTTGTCGTGATTCTGAACGCGCACTTTGCCTTGCCGATCGCAGCGCTGCTCATCCTGACCATGTGGCTGTGGCGCCTCAAGGTTCTGCGCGCCATGCACAAGGCAGCTTCTCAGGATCGTTGAGAGTCGTACGGGTTACTTTCTCGTGGATCCTGGGATTCTGGCTCATCGATTGCCAGTTCCAACATCTCATCGGGTTCATCCATGAGTTCGCTACAACGCCTCTGAATCAACTCCAGATTCAACGACACGCTGGTTTCTGACAG
>CALZHX010000049.1 GCA_945787435.1 uncultured Woeseiaceae bacterium | reverse complement strand
CCGTATGACATTGACCGTGACGGCTTCGTCCTGAGCAATGGCGCAGGCTGCGTGGTACTCGAAGAACTGGAACACGCGAAAGCTCGGGGCGCTACGATCTATGCGGAGTTGATCGGCTTCGGAATGAGTGGCGATGCCTTCCACATCACGACACCGCCGGCGGATGGTGAAGGGGCTCGCAAAGCGATGGCCGCGGCCATTCGTGACGCCGGTATTGACCCGTCCGATATCGACTATGTTAATTCACACGGCACATCGACCCCGGCAGGAGATGTTGGCGAGTCCATTGGCATACGACGGGCGTTTGGCGACGCGGCCGACAATTTGATGGTGAGTTCAACCAAGTCGACGACCGGACACATGCTCGGTGCAGCTGGTGTGGCTGAAGGCATATTCTGCGTACACGCCATCAACAACCAGGTTGTGCCACCGACCAGCAACCTGGACAACCAGGATCCTGCCTGCGACCTGGATTGCGTACCGAACGACGCGCGCGATGCTAAAGTACGCGTAGCCCTGTCCAACTCATTCGGATTCGGCGGTACAAACGGAAGCCTCATATTCCGCGCATTTGACTGACCGGAGTGATCAGATTTGAAGCGCCTGCTCCTTCTCGGCAGTGCTGTTCTTGGCCTTTTGGTCCTCGCTGCCGCGTTTGCGGCCTTCAAGGTTAGCGAATTCCTGCACACGCCGGTCAGCGCCGGTGACACGGGCATGGATTTTGTCATCGAAGCCGGTGCGTCATTTCGCGCCGTCAGCGACGACCTTGCCGAACAGGGTGTCATCAGCAACTCCCGTGCTTTTCGCGCCTACGCACGATGGACTGGCAAAGCCAGCGCCGTTCAGGCCGGTGACTATCACATCAGGGCAGGAACAACCCCGGTGGAATTGCTCAGGCAGTTCACCAGTGGTGACGTCAAGTTGTATTCCTTTACCATTATCGAAGGCTGGAATCACTGGGAGCTTCTGCAAGCGCTGCGTGACGACGACTTTATAGACTCTACGCTGACCGATGAGGACTGGCCGGGTCTGCTCGACGAACTGGGCGCAATCGGCGCACATCCTGAAGGCCTTTTCCTGCCCGAGACCTACCGATTCCCGCGTAATACAAGCGACCGGGATGTTCTTCGTCAGGCCTATGGTCTCATGCAGGACGTGCTGGCCGAAGAGTGGCAAGCGAAGGCTGAGAAGCTCCCGATTGCTACGCCGTACGAAGCACTTGTTCTGGCATCGATCATCGAGAAAGAAACCGCACGTGGGGATGAGCGCCCGAGGATTTCCGGCGTATTTACACGGCGTCTCGAGAAACGCATGCGCCTGCAGACGGACCCTACAGTTATCTATGGCATCGGGCCTGACTTCGATGGCAACCTGACACGCCGCGACCTGCGGACCGATACACCCTATAACACCTATACGCGCGGCGGGCTGCCACCGACGCCTATCGCGATGCCGGGTCGTGCTGCCATCAACGCGGCGTTGCATCCGGCGGATGGCGAAGAACTGTATTTCGTGGCAACCGGACTCGGCGATGGCAGCCACGCATTTTCAGTCACTAAAGACGAGCATGACGCTGCCGTCGCACAATACCTGCGACGACTTCGGCAGCAACGCAATCAATGAGCGATATGGAAACCGGTAAATTCATCACGTTCGAAGGTATCGAGGGCGTCGGCAAGTCGACGAACATACGACACCTGGTCAACGCAATAGAAAAAGCGGGGCACGCAGTAGTGACGACGAGGGAACCGGGCGGCACCCCGATGGCGGAGCGAATTCGCGAGCTTGTCGCTGAGCACGGCGATGAGCCGATGCCGGACATCGCTGAACTGCTGCTCGTCTTCGCATCTCGCGCATTGCACATCAATAACGTAATCCGGCCTGCGCTGGCGGCGGGGACCTGGGTAATCTGTGACCGTTTCACTGACTCAAGCCGAGCCTACCAGGGCGGTGGCCGTGGTGTGCCACCCGAAAACATCGATCGATTGGCCGAGTGGGTCCACGGTGACCTGGTGCCTGACCTCACGATTCTGCTCGACGCTCCGGTCGAAACTGGCATGGAGCGGGCAGGGCGGCGCAGCGATCCTGATCGATTTGAATCCGAGCAGAGCGACTTTTTCCAGCGCGTCCGGGCAACGTATTTGAAAATTGCGGCGGAACATCCGGAGCGATTCGTCGTCGTCGATGCGGCCCGCAGTCTCGACGCCGTAAAGGGAGAGATAGAGGACATAGCTGCCGCATTGCTCGGCAAGCCATATAATCAGTAATAACTTTAAGTATTGATCATAACTAATTGAAAAAAATAAAAATAAATTGGCTAGAATCCTTCGCGAGCTCGTGGCTGGACTACGAGGACCATGGCCGTATACCGCATGCAGTGCTCCTGACCGGCCCCCACGGCGTTGGCAAGCGCGCCGCCGCCAGGTGGATAACTGCACGCAGGTTGGCCATTGATGTCGAATCCGAACTACCTGTGTACCCTGTTGAACCGCTCGAACACGCCGATCTGCATTGGGTGGCGCCGCTCGAGGACAAGGAAACCATCGGTATCGAGCAGATTCGGGGGCTCGCCAGTGAATTCAGCCTGACCAGCTACGAAGGGAACGGCAAGGTAGCCGTCATCGAGCCGGCGAATGCGATGACCAATAACGCCGCGAATAGCCTCCTGAAGACTCTTGAGGAGCCATCCGGCACCGCGTTGCTGATTTTGATAGCAGACCGCACAGGCCGGCTGCCTGCAACGATATTCAGCCGCTGTCAGCGCCTCGACATCGCATTACCCGGCGAGACCGAGGGTCTGGCATGGTTAGACCAGCTGCAGCCCGGCACAAGTTGGGGGGAAGCCCTGGCGCTGGCTGGCAATGCACCACTGGCGGCCATTACGGCGATTGAGCAACTCGACACCCATGCTGCGATGCGCAGAGACTTTGCCGGTGTCGCGAAAGGCAGTATTTCACCGCTTGAAGTTGCCGCGCGCTGGACTAAGCTCGATGCGCCATTTGTGCTCGATTGGCTCGCGCGACAGGTCCAACAGGCCATATTGACCGTGGCAGGGGGGCCACAGGCCTCGGCTGGGGCGGCAATTGATGAATCTGTGCTCAGGCACGTGGACAGGCGAAATCTGTTCTGCTATCTAGACATAATCAACCGGCTGCGTGGACAGCCGAAGGGTTCCTACAACGTCCAGTTGACGTTTGAGAGCCTGCTGATTGACTGGGCCGAAGGCCTTGCACAGAGGTAAGACTGCATGAGTAAACCGGGACTATTG
>CALZHX010000048.1 GCA_945787435.1 uncultured Woeseiaceae bacterium | reverse complement strand
TCGAGCAATGCGCGCATGCGCTGCCCTTTGAGACCCAATTCGGCCGCTATATTATTTATTTTCAATGGCTTACCAGACTTTTCCAGAAAGTCTAGAAGCTCATTTCGGCTCGGAATCGGGTGCTTGTAGGATTTGGCTTTACGTTTGTGAGTTTTCTTTGATTTCTTTTTGGGCAAGCGATGTTGCTCCGGTAATATTGCTTGATTGACAGGCTGCACCTGCTTTCAGTAGAGTGCGCCCCCTTGCCAGAAATGCGATTGTACGCGGTTCAGACAAGCCCAGGTGGCGGAATTGGTAGACGCGCGGCGTTCAGGTCGCCGTGTCCTTACGGATGTGCGAGTTCGAGTCTCGCCCTGGGCACCAATCCGATCGTAAATAATCTCGAAGTAAAGAGAAAGGCCTTCTTCATGAAGGCCTGTTTTTATGTTCTGCCGACGCCCCGCAGGCGTCTCAAGCCGAGATAAACCGGCACTGAGATTACCGCCAGAATGACGCCATAGAGGGTGGAATCGAGATTCGTTGCCGCAACGAACAAGGCAACAGCAGTCCAACCGACGGCACAGATTACACCCGTAAGCGGAAATCCCCACGCGCGGAACGGCCGTTCAGCGTCTGGCTCCTGCCGCCGCAGCTTGAAAACGCCAATCACCAGGCCGACGTACATCGCCATGAAGAAGAGGGTCACGAGGCTCAACAACAATTCGAACTGGCCCAGGACAATTAATACGCTCGTCAGCGCCCAGGTCAGGATCGTCGCACCAGCAGGCGTGCCCTTGTCATTTACAGACGTAGCCTTCTGCGTACCCAGTCCATCTGAGGACAGCGAGAAAAGTATTCGTGACGCGACCATGTGCTGCAGGTTCTGATGCGATAACAAAATGAATATTGCAGCAAAAATAACGATCGTTCCGGCACCGACACCGTAGGTCAGGTCGAGGGCGCCCGCCAGGGCAAGATCGTGCCCGACGAGGGCCGCCAATGGCACACTTAGCACGAGGGCCAGGTTGAGAAGGACATACAACACGAACACGATCAGCGCGGCCTGCAAACTGCCGATCGCAACGCCGCGTCCGCCCGACTTGACCTCCTCGCTGAAGTAACTGGCTGCGTACCAGCCGTCATACGTAAACACGACCGACGCGATGACAATGCCGAACGCGGCGATACCCGGAGACCCGGCTGGTGCGGCCACATCGGGTACCGCGACAGCTCCACCATGCTTGAAATACGCCAGAAACAATGCGCCTGCCAGGCCGATCATGATCAGGCCCATGACGGTCGACGCGAATTGCTGAATATTTGCGCCGACCCTGACGCCTCGAAGTTGCAGGAAAGCGAAACAGGTCGTCACAATGACGGCGATAGCCTTCTGGTACGGCGCAAGGTCCGGTTCAAGCAGCACGACGTATTCAAGCAGAACCACGGCCTTGAGCGCCATGGCGGCGCAGGACGCAACCCAGTCAGTCCAGCCAATCAGGAAGCCCGGGTAAGGGCCGTACGCATGAGCCACGAGTGCATAGATACCGCCCGACCGGGGTGTCATGGCAATGAGTTCGGCGACGACCAGCAGACTGACGATCACGAACACGCCACAGCCAATCCAAAGCGCCATATACGGAACCGGATCATTGACGGTGGTCGCAATTTCTCCAGGTGTGCGCAGGATGCCAAGGCCAATGACAAGACCGACGCATGCCGCGATCGAGAAGCCCTTGCCAAGCAAGCGCTGCAGCGACTGGCCTGGCACTAGGTTTCCTGGGCCTGGCGCTGTTCTATCTGTTCCTGAACCTCGTGAAACAAGCTGTCCCGCAGGCCCAGAATCTTGAACATTTCGACTACGGTGAAAAACGGCGCGGCAAGATTGGCCTGGACCGGGTGCTTGATCAGAACCGGCATTGATTTCTCAACCGCGTGGCCAATGAATTGCGCGGCATAACCGCCAAAAAAAGCAACCGCTGCAATGGTCCCCGACGTCCCCAACGGCAGTGCGCCGATGTAGCCAGCAAGTTGCGTAATCAATAACGCGAAAACCACGAACACAATTGCAAATAATCTGTCGAGCGTCAGGTAGAAAAGGAAAAAACCGATCATCGCGAGATGTGCGAGATTGACAGTGACGCCACCGATCTCGGTCCCCATCCAGGTCAGCGGAATCAGGACACCAAGCATGATCGTCGGTATGCCAATCATGTGTACAAAAATGTTGAACGGATGCTGGTGCGACGCGGCATAGCCCGTCAGCATCTCCATGAGCTTGCCATTGCTGCTCATCTGTCTCTCCCGAAACAACTCTGTAACGGATTATAAAGACAAATCCGTATTGATTTCGGTCGAATGCGTGCGAAGTTCAGTAAACGCAGTTACAGTTAAATCGTCACCTGGGACTTTTTTGTCTGGGGGAGGAATGCATGAATACACCAACAATGGCACTCATTCTTGTGCTGTTGCTTCTCGTCTGGCTGTTAATCCGACGACGGCAGGCGGCCGGAACCAACAAGTCTCAGCCCGCTGTTCAAACAAGCGCCAGGCAATCCGCCTTTCACGCTGTATCCATCAAGGTTACTGGCAATGCCTGTCAGGCAGCACGTGAAATGGAGGGCCGTCGCTTCCTCTCGTCGGCGGCACCGCGCCTTCCCCTGCCCAGCTGCGATGTACTCGACTGCGGCTGCCGGTTTGCGCATCACCAGGATCGTCGAGCCAGGCAGGATCGGCGCAGTCCGTTTGGCCCGGGTGGCATCGGCGGCAGCACCGGCAGGTACTCGCAAGAGAAACGTCAAGGTAAGGATCGGCGCAAGAGCAACGACGAAGATCTCTTCTGAAATCCTCGTCGTCAGTGGCGACAATCGCGCCTTCAGCCTAGTAGCTGTAAGCCGTGACAGTCTGCTCGTAGTAATGCAATTCCTGCTGGATACGCGCGCGGTCGGCGATCAACTG
>CALZHX010000047.1 GCA_945787435.1 uncultured Woeseiaceae bacterium | reverse complement strand
TTGATCCACGGCGAACGAGGACGGCCCGGCCGATGAATTCAGCAGCTCTTCAGTCGTGTACCCGCCCATGCCGTCCGATGCCAGTGCCCAAATCCGGCCGGACGCGAAATCGGCGAACACGTAGCGCCCCTGCAACCCGGTAATGGCCGATCCCCGATACACAAAGCCACCTGTGATGGACACATTGCCGTTCGCGTGAGCGTACTCGGCGACGGGCTCCTCGAATGGGCCGGCGCAGCCATTCGACTCAAAATTGTGCGCGCCCTCCCGGCAATCCCAACCGTAGTTGCGCCCAGGCAGGATCAGGTCGATTTCTTCCCAGTTACCTTGCCCGACATCGCCCAGCCACAGGTCTCCTGTCGGTGTATCGAAGTTCCAGCGCCACGGATTGCGCAATCCCCACGCGTAGATCTCAGGACACTGGTTGGCATTGTTCAGTGTCGGGCCACACTTCGCGTTGCCGGAAAACGGGTTGCTGGCCGGAACGTTGTAGCCGGCGCCTGTACCGATGACATCAATACGAAGCATCGAGCCGAGCAGATTCGTCGTGTTCTGGCCGGTCTCATCCGGATCACCGCCGCCGCCGCCGTCGCCAAGGCCGATATACAACATTCGGTCCGCACCAAATGCGATATCACCGCCGTTGTGATTGTTGTTGGGTTGGCCAATCTCGATGACGACCTCTTCTACGGTGCCACCCCCCGGCATGGTCACGTTGTCGAGAATAAACCGCGAGATTACAGAACGCATCGGCGTCCCTGTCGTGTAGTAGAGAAAGACCTCCGCTACCGCAGGATAATCGGGGTGAAATGCCATTCCGAGGAGGCCGCCTTCCGATGCCGTACGAACTACCCCTGAGAGGTCCAGAAACGTGGACACGCTGACGGTGTTGTCCGGATCGAAAACGACGAGCTGACCGGACTTGCGCAGTACAAACCAGCGCGGGTTGGGTACTGGCTCAACCAGGGCTTTAGTCGGCGAGCCGATGTTCGGGAGATTCGGGAACGCATCGACAACATCAATGGTGCCGATTGCCGCACGCGCCGGAGCGACGCAGCTCGCATTGCTTGGGCGCGCATCGAGTCCGACCGTGGCCGGGGGGGGTGGCGGCGGATTGTTGTTATTTCCAGAGCCACCACCTCCGCCACAGGCGGAGAGCAGCAATCCGGGAAGTGCAGCCAACAATAAAATAGCGGGAGATCGAATATTCATAGTGGAACTATATCGACAACCCGGGCAGACAAGACGTTCATTTTACATCTCAACCGTCGCAGATCAGCGACAGCTGGCAAGCATGGACGGACTTAATTTGTCGACGGACGAACAGCCCATCAGCAGCATGTCGCGCTCAATCTCATCTCGCAACAAGCCCATCGCCCTGTCGACACCTGCAGGGCCCGCCCCGGCCAACGCATACAGGTACATGCGACCGCCTGAGCATGCCGTTGCGCCCATCGCGAGCGCCTTCAACACGTGAGTCCCACGCCGTATACCGCCATCGACGATTACCTCGATATCGCCGCCTACGGCATCCAGGATCGCCGCCAACTGGTCGAAAGGTGTGCGCGAACCATCAAGTTGGCGCCCACCGTGGTTCGAGATCATGATTGCGCTTGCGCCCGCATCGACACTGCGCCTGGCATCATCCACCGACATGACCCCCTTGATCGCGAAGGGGCCACCCCACTCCTCGATCATCGCGGCGACATCGTCCCAGTCAATGGTGCGCTTTAGCTGTGAATCAAGGTATTCCATGACCGAGTACTGGCGCTTCGAGCCCGCTTCGATGACGGCTGAGATATTCGGGAGATCGAACTTGTCACGCAACAGGTAATTGAAGGTCCATCGCGGGTGTGTTGCAAAACTGAGCAGGCTGCGCGGCGTCAGTTTTGGCGGTGTCGTCATACCGGTGTGGTAGTCGCGCTCGCGATTGCCAGCGACGATCGTATCCACAGTCAAAGCCAGCGCATTAAAATTTGCCGCCTTGCACCGCGCGACCAAATCGCTCGTCAGCCCGGGATCGGTATGCACATAAATCTGGAAAAATTTCGCAGCATCGTTACGTGCACCGAGTTCTTCGATGCTGCGCGTGCCTATCGTCGACACGCCATACATTGTGCCGTACTTTGCCGAGGCATCCGCGATCGCGAACTCGCCGTCATGGTGAAACAGGCGCTGCATCGCAGTCGGCGAGAAAAATAAAGGCATGTCCAGCGTTTGACCGAGAACCGACACTGACATGTCGACTTCGCCGATACCGGCAAGCACATTCGGTACAAGATCGACGCAATCGAACGCCGCCATGTTGCGTGCCAGCGTGACCTCGTCATCCGAGCCGCCATCAATGTAGTGAAATATCGGAGAAGGCAAGCGCTGCCTGGCCAGCTTTCGGAAGTCGCTAGTTCGGTAACAGTTTTTTAAGCGCAATGCGGTCGACCGGTTACTTAGCCTGCTGCGATTGTAGTGAAACGATAGATGGTCGTCGATTCGTACAGCTCACCGGGCCTCAGAATTGTTGACGGAAAGTTCGGGCGATTGGGCGAATCCGGGTAATGCTGTGTTTCCAGGCAAAACCCTGACCTTGGCCCATACACTGCACCGGCCTTGCCGGGGATATCGCCCAATGCATTGGCGCTGTAGAACTGCATCCCCGGTTCAGTCGTCAGAACCTCCATGACTCGGCCACTGCCTGGCTCAATCACGCGCGCGGCCAGCTTCAATGCGCCTTCCTGATTGTCCAGTACCCAGTTGTGATCGTAACCGCCCGCGAGTTGTAACTGCCGGAATGGAGAATCGATACGCGTCCCGATGGGCATCGCATCGCGAAAATCCATGGGCGTTCCCTCAACCGCGTCAATCGTACCGATCGGAATCAGGTCAGCGCCAACCGGTGTGTAGGCCGCCGCCAGGATCTCGAGCTCGTGACCAAGAATCGAACCACCCCCCTGCCCGGCAAGATTGAAATATGGGTGACTGGTCAGGTTGATTGGCGTCGGTCGCGTCGATGTCGCTTTGTAGTCAATTCGAAACGCGTCGTCGTCGCCAAGCGCATAAAGAACTGTGGCGCTTAGCTCGCCAGGAAACCCCTCTTCGCCATCCGCGCTGATGTAGCGCAGCCGCACTGACTGACCATGTGACTCCGCAGGCTGATCGATACTCCAGTTCACCTTGTCAAAACCACGGTATCCGCCGTGCAGGTGATTCTCGCCATCGTTGCAGGCGACGACATACTTGTGGCCGTCAATCGTAAATCTGCCAGCAGAGATACGATTACCGTAACGCCCGATCAGCGCGCCAAAACAGGGGTGTCCGTTCTCATAGTCGGTGGCCGCGTCAAAGCCGAGCACGACATCATCGTAACGGCCGTCGCGATCGGGCGCCGTTAAGCACTGAATAATTCCACCGAGGGGCAGAACGGACACCGACATGCCGTTCTTGTTTCGAAGTACGTGAGACATTGACTACGACTAGATTAGTCGGCGACCTTTGCCTCGAGATCCTCGATCCTGCGCTGCTGTTCCTGGATGACCCGGGTCAGTACAGCAACAATATCCATCGCGCTTAATCCCTGGCGATCGCCCGTAGCAACCAACTCTGGAACATCCTCAGCGATGAACCCCACGTACGAGTCCGTAGTATCTGACTTGTAATTGAACTGCACAGGCTCGAGTGCTGCGAGTGCAAAAAGCGCTTCTTCCAGGCTGAGTTCACTGATGTTTTCCTTGCGACTGCGTGACGAACTGTTGGTCCACACTCCGCCTGCCGTCACATGTGCTCCGTTAGTCATCTCAAGCGGATGCACTGGTCGCGAAACGCCGATACCCACCAGGCCATTTCGGTCGATCGTAATGCGATCGATCGATCCGGCGCCGATTGTCAACGTGCTGGCGCGGTTATGCATGATGTACCCGGTTTCACCCGACGACTGCGTGATCATCAGACCGGCAACGCTGCTGTTCTTCTCGTGAATCTGAATATTACCGTTCACTTCGAGACGTTGCTTGGGCTCGGTTGTACCGATTCCAATCTGATTTCCATCGTCGTAGATCTGTGATTCGCTGCCGGTCGTCTCGTCCTTGAAACGGACCAGGTAGCCAGGCGTTCCGTCGATGCCCCCGTCGCCCCCGTCACCTGCCGGGCCGGGTGGGCCTGGCGGGCCTGGTGGTCCCGGTGGTCCCGGTGGTCCCGGTGGTCCCATTCCGCCGGTGATCACCTCGGGCTCAGGTGTCTCCTCGATTGCAGCCTCTTCGATGACCTCCTCGACGACGGCCTCTTCAATTACTTCTTCGGCAACTTTCTCAACGACGTCCTCAGCGACAGCTTCTTCAGTCGCTTCTTCGACCGTGACCTCCGCTACCTCGTCCACGACTTCTTCGACAACTTCTTCGACAGCTTCCCCGACGACGTCCTCAGCGACGGCCTCTTCAGTCGCTTCTTCGACCACTTCCTCGACGACGACCTCAGCAGGTTCGTCCGGAATTACGGTCGACCAGTCTGCGCTGACAAAGCCGGTCGTGCCTTCGTCATCAATTGCGACTTCATTCCAGCCGGGCACTGACCGCACCAGCGTCAATGGCACACCCCTCTGCAGCCGGCCGACAACGTCGCTGTCAGCCTCCGGTGCCTGTCGAACGTTGACGTAACTCTCGACCGAATCCACTGGCACAACAACGTCAGCCAGACAAATGAACGGTAATGCCAAAACCAGCAGCCCAAGCATGGTTTTCATGACTCTCTCCCGCGATAGCGTTGTGGGTACAATAGACGTTTATGCTGGTCGCGACCAGTGCATCACCGGGAACATCCCAAATGTCTCAGCCGTGCATTATTACCGTTGCCATAACGGGCTCTGTCGCCAGAAAGCGACACAACAAAGCCGTACCGGAATCGGTTTCCGAGCAGATCGAATCAACGCATGAAGCATTCGATGCCGGCGCCTCGCTCGTGCATGTGCACTCGCGTAACGACGACGGCTCACCGTGCACCGACCCGGACAAGTTTGCCGCGTTCCAGGAAGGTATTCGCAAGCACTGCCCCGGCATCATCGTGCAGTTTTCAACAGGTGCCCGGTCTGGCGTAGGCGCCGAGCGTGGCTCGATGTTGCATCATCGTCCCGATATGGCGTCGCTATCGACCGGCTCCTGCAATTTCCCGAAGTCCATTTACGAAAACTCGAACGAACTCATCGAGGACCTTGCCACGAAGATGCTCGAGTACGACATCAAACCTGAGATCGAAGTCTTCGACCTCGCGATGCTGTACAAGGCTGCGGACCTGGTCACGCAGGGGCTTTTGAAAAGCCCACTGCATGTGCAGTTCGTATTGGGCGTCAAGAATGCCCTGCCGGCACATCGCGATATTCTCGAGTTCGAACTCGAGAAACTCAAAGAGCTTCTGCCAGGTGCAACATGGGTTGCCGCGGGTATCGGCAAATCACAACTGGAGGTTAATCGCTGGTGCCTCGAACTCGGTGGACACATGCGTACCGGCCTCGAGGACAACATACGACTGGATGGCAATACACTTGCACCATCAAACGCAGCGCTTGTCGCGCGCGCTGCGGACCTTTGTTCCGAATTTGACCTCCACCCCGCGAGCGCCGATGAAGCTCGCGCTATCCTGGGATTACGCTAACTATGAAGATTCTAATCAGACTGATTGCTGTGCTCGCCCTGCTGCTCGCAGGTCACACCACAATGGCTCAGTCGCAGCGCACCGAACATACCTTCAAGCTCGACGACCCGGAAAGCCGACCTGCCGCAACCCTCGACGATGTGTCCTGGCTGGTGGGCAACTGGTCGGGCGAAGCGTTCGGCAGCACATTTGAAGAGGGCTGGAATCCGCCATCTGCCGGGTCGATGATCGGCTTTTTCAAGCTCATGGACGGAGATGACGTTGTTTTCTACGAGTTATTACTGCTCGTCGAGGAAGAAGGCAGCCTGAGCCTGAAGGTCAAGCACTTCAACGCGGACTTCACAGCCTGGGAAGAGAAAGCAGACTACGTCACGTTCCGATATATAAAATCAGATGATGTCGCAATCCACTTTTCAGGCATCAGCTTTTACCGGATAGACGAGAATACGATGGACGGCTACATAGTCTTTCGAAATGGCGAGGAAGTCCGCGAGGAAAAGCTGGTCTATCGCCGCAACTAGGCAGCAGCTACGCCGCAACAAGTTTGGCGTCGGGGTCTTTCTTGCCCTTGGTTTGTTCTTCAGGCACTTCCCAGTCATCCGGCATCATATTGAAGTCGAAGAACGGCTGCGTGTCGCCATCATCAATCGCGTTCTGCACCTGCTTGTAGAATTCACCGCCCGCCTTGTCCGAGAAAGTGATCTCAACTTCTTTCGCCGCGTCTTCTGTTTCCGGGCGCTCGCAGTATTCGGGGAACGTCGCTTCGCCGGCATGGCCTGTTGCGTAACCTTTCGCGAACATCTGCTTGAGAATACCGAAGCCGTCGTCCTGAACCAGGACATCGCCACGTGGGTGACCACCCAGCGACTTCATGTGTTTGATAAATGCGTCGAGATTGTGCGTGTCATACGCGACGTGCTGACAGGAGTGATCACCATGCTTCTCGACGAAGTTCGACACCTGCGATTTGTTTGCACGATCAATGCCCTCGATCAGCGCGATGCCAAAGTCACCGAAGTCGATACACCAGATCTTCATGCTGCTGTTCGGGTCGCCCGGACGCGCATCGTCGATACGCTTGATCAACGTGCCACCCTCAACAACGATGTGGAACCAGGCCCATTTCTCGATGCTGCCTGCTTCAACCGCGTAGGCGATGTGGTCAACTTTCTTCAGGTGCGACATTGCTCTCTCCCAGGGGAATTCTTACGTGTTCCGATATTCGAACAGTATACGCAACACCGGACGCAGGGTGTCGGCGTTTACTGCGCCAAATGAGGTACAATCCGCAGTAATTACTGCCTATTATCATTTCTAACGCAGGATTTTAATTCAATGGATAGATATGACACGCGTATCCTGTTAGCCCTCCAGGAGGACGGCCGCATGAGCTGGTCGCGGTTGGCCAGGCGCATCAACCTGTCGGCCAGCGCCTGCCAGCGACGCGTCGAGGCCCTGATTGAACGTGGCGTCATCGAGAACTTCACGGTCAATCTCAACGAGAAGTCGCTCGGGCACCGCGTCATAGCCTTCGTCGAGGTCAACGTCGACCGCCAGTGCACCGATCTCGCCAAGGACTTTCGCCGCAAGGTTCTCGAGCATCCCCAGGTGCAGGCATGTCATATGGTCTCAGGGACGATCGACTTCATGCTCGAGGTCGTCGCATCGGATCTCGACGGTTTCGGCCGCTTCATAGACGGCGAATTGCTCAGCATGCCTGCCGTTAAAGATGCGTCGTCATCTATTGTTCTGAATGTCGTCAAACCGAAACGAACGATGATCAGCGGCGACTAGTCCGAAAACGGCGAAATCCGGTCGCGGCCGCGAGCCGGCTGCAGTATCGTTGCTTTCGGGAATCGGGAGGACGTCGCGTGATCAAACTGTATACCTGGTCGACACCAAACGGCCGCAAAGTGTCTATCGCTCTGGAAGAGCTCGGACTGTCCTACGAAGTGATTCCCGTGAATATTGGTGAGAAGGCGCAGTTCGAACCCGATTTTCTTGAGATTAGTCCGAACAACAAGATCCCCGCGATTGTCGATGGTGATTTCGCACTCATGGAGTCGGGGGCAATACTCCTCTATCTCGCCGAGAAGGCCGGCCTACTCAGTCCACCCTACGGCACCCCCGATTATTGGCGCATGATGGAATGGCTCATGTGGCAAATGGGCAACTTCGGGCCGCAGCTCGGCCAGGCGCACCACTTCCTGAAATTCAATCCGGGCATATCCGAGTACGCCGAGGCGCGATACCACACTGAAGCCAAGCGCTTGTATCGTGTGTTGAATTTGCGCCTTGAAAATCGTGACTTCGTTTGCGATGAGTTCACGGTCGCTGATATCGCGATCTGGACCTGGGCGTCGCGATTCGAGTATCAACAAATAGACCTGGACGATTACCCTGAAGTTTGCCGCTGGTATCTGAGCCTGGCCGAGCGGCCGGCATTCCAGCGTGGCTACATCGTGCCCGTTGACGTCGGACCGATCCCGCTACCGTAGCCCCACAGCCCTGGCGGATCTGGCTCTCGATTGGCCGCCCTACCAGTAGCCGGTCAACGAAATATAAGGACCGTCGAAGCGGCTCAATATGCTGCCCCTCCAGTCCGGGTCATTGACCTTAAGGTCAATTTCGAAAAAGTTGTACGCCAGGCCGATGCCGAAATGATCGGTCACTGCATAGCCCACATTCAGTGCCGAATTGATGATGTGTCCGTCATATATATCGACGCTGGCTGAGAGCCAGTCGACGCGTAAAGTAGCGGCCCACTTCTCGGAGAATGCGTGCGTGTACCAGGCGCCGACGTTTGGCAGCGGCGCGCTGACACTTGCCCGTTCTTGCCTGTAGCCGACATCGACGCCGTCGATCGTCGCATTGCCGTTAACGTAGGCGCTGATGTCGAGAATATGTGCGCCAATACCGAGGCCCAGCTCCGATCTATCGATGTTCCTGAACGTACGCCCGAAGAATAGCCGCGTGACCTGGTAGTCGTTGCCAGCACCGACGAATGTCCCCTCATTGAAAACGACATCGCCCCATTCGACATCTTCTTCAAGCGACACTCTCGAGTTGTTGTCGACGCGGAAGTACTGCCCACGCAATTGCCACTTCTTCCCGAAGCGCCAGCCGATTTCGGCAGAGAACGTCTCGTCGCTGTCGCTGATGCCGAATGTTTCGTCAAAATCGATAGTCTCATATGCTGCAGAGTCGGGGTCCGGGATCGTTACGCCAACAGATGACTCCAGACCCAGGCGTGTATTTTGATTCGGCAGGAACAAGCCGACCGCCGCAAAGAACTTGCTGCCCAGGTATGGATGGATCGGCTCCACATCCTGCGCCTGCGCCTGCCAGGTGGCCAGCAGCAGACAAAAAACGGCCCCAAGAGGGGCCGTTCGTTTGATACCGCTCATCACGAAGGATCACTCACCGCTAACCCAAATGTCATCACATTCGAATTCGTACGGATTCAAGTCCGCGCACCTGGTAGATACCGTCGGTGACCTCTTGCAAGATGTGCTTTGTTCATTGATTCAATCCTTGTCGATAGATTTGAACTAGAACCGGAAAAGGAAACCGAGGGCCGGCCCCGAAAAACTGAATTCGTTGGTAACTGCTTCGCCCTCAACTTTCTGGTCAATTTCGAAAGCCAGGTGGCGGTATGCGAGAGACATGCCGAACGATCCCGCTGAGCGCCAGCCGACACTGGCCATCAGGTTGAGCGCTCCGTCAGAGCCACCGAAACCGTAGTCACCACGAACCGAGAAGTCCCATGATTCGGTAAGTCGGTGCAGGTATCGGGCACCGACGTAGATGTCGGTGAAACTCTTGCCCGTATCAAATCGCTCCGTTGGCTGATTTGCCGGCGTGACAAGCAACGTCGAGTCGACGTCGGTTTCACGAACGCCTGCCAGGATATCAACACCGCTGTCCGTCGCTGACGGCCGATAGAAAGCGCCAGCCTCAAACACGTTGAGATCGACGTCCGCGCGGATAGCAACACTAATAGGCAGGGGGCCCGGAGTTGAAATGTTCGTACTATCCGACAACGACATACCGACATAATCGAACGTAAAGCCGAGCTTGTTGCGCACGTATTCGATACGGATCAGGCCCGCACCATCGAGTTTGTCGACAAGGTCGCTGAACTCAACGCCACCGCTACCACGTGTCGCAATGTCCCATGACACGTCGGCCGCCCAGATATACGGTGCAACCAGCCATTCACCCTGCTGTGCGGTCGATATGCCCGGCAGGATCAACAACGACAACACTGCCGCAAGGCCCGATTTCCT
>CALZHX010000046.1 GCA_945787435.1 uncultured Woeseiaceae bacterium | reverse complement strand
TCTTTTTCATTCGTCGTCTCGTGTCCAGGTTTCGGAGCGTCCAAAAAGCGATATGCCGATGAATCCACGAATCTTCAGCGTATTAGCATCAAGCTGCTTGACGGTGCACTTGTAAGTCTTGCCACTATTTGGGTCATAAACCGTACCACCCGACCAATGGCCGTCACCTTTGTACTCGAAGCCCGTCATGATCGTCAGGCCGTCGAGTAGACGAGTTCTCAGGTTAGGGTCAGGGTTTCGATCGTCGAACTCGCGCTCTTCGCGCTGCTTGGGGTCGGGTGATCCGGCGACAGATCCCTCCAGCGAATCGCCCACGAGTTGAATCGTGATCCAGCCATCGCCTTCTTGCGTGAGCCAGCGACCCTCGACATCTGTTCTGTCGGCCCAGGCCAGCGATGAGAAGAGAATGGATGACAGGCAGGTGAGCCGAATAAGTAGATTCAAAACTCTGGGTCCGTATGATGCGATGACGTCCGGATACTAACGAATAAGGGGGCCTGAGGAATAGTGCGACGTGTGAGTCTGTCGTTGCCCGAGGCGCGGCGCATCGCGCTTGCGGCACAGGGATTCGACCGGAAACGGCCAGCCGGCCAACCGGATGTGCGGCATTTTCGACGCGTGATCGATGCACTGGGATTGTTGCAACTCGACTACGTGAACGTTCTGATGCCAGCGCAGTTTCTCGTGCTTTGGTCAAGGCTCGGCGCCTACGATCGCAAACGACTCGAACGATTCATCTACGACAAGCGCGAGTACACGGAGCAATGGGCCCACGAAGCGTCAATCGTCCCTGCCAGCAGCTGGCCGTTGCTTGAGTATCGCCGGCAGTCTCACGAGATTCACAAGAACAACCCGCTGCGCCAGCTGCGCGGCCGTAAGGCGTACCTCGATGCCGTGTTGAAACAAGTACAGAACGACGGCGCGTTGACCGCGAATGATTTGCCGCCCGCTCCCGGGCCGAAACGTAATCCCGGTGACTGGCATCGCTCCATGCCGAGAAGGGCGCTTGAATACCATTTCGCGTGCGGCGATCTGGCGGTTAGCGACCGACTGGCGAACTTTCAACGTGTCTATGATCTTCCGGAGCGAGTCTTGCCGAGGGAACATCTTGAAACGCGCCTGTCGGTCAGCGATGCGCAAACAGAATTGCTGAAGCTCGCGGCCCGGGCTCTTGGCGTGGCAACCCTGCATGATCTTGCTGATTACTATCGAATGTCGCCGGGGCTTGCAGCCCCGCTTGTGCAGAACCTGGTCGAAGAGGGCGATTTGTCGCCGGTGAACGTCGAAGGGTGGAGCGAAGCGGCCTACTTGTCGTCTGCCGCGCGCTTGCCACGATCGATAACGGGCGTGTCTCTGTTGTCGCCATTCGACCCGGTCGTTTGGTTTCGACCTCGCGCTGAACGCCTGTTCGATTTTCACTACCGCATCGAAATCTACGTACCTGCCGGCAAACGACGTTGGGGTTACTATGTGCTGCCCCTGCGGGTTGGCGATAGAATCGTCGGCAGGGTTGACCTGAAGGCAGATCGGAAAGCCAAGCAGCTTCTCGTCCGGAATGCCCACGAGGAAGGGAGTGTCGACGTAGACAGCTGTTGCGACTCCCTGGCGATAGAACTCCATGCGCTGAAAGACTGGCTCGGTCTGGATACAATCAAGGTTGAGAAAAGCGATCGCTTTTCCAAGCGTCTCAGCACGGCCGTTTGTTGACAGGAGTAGTGATGGAAGATGCCGGCATTATTGAGCTGCTGATCGAGCCAGCGGAAAAAGACCTGGGTGAATTCACGGTGCGTCGTGCGTTGCCAGACAAGCGGCGGCAGCGTGTCGGGCCGTTTATCTTTTTCGATCACATGGGGCCCGCTGAGTTTTCGCCTGGTACCGGTGTGAATGTGCGCTCGCATCCGCATATCGGCCTTGCCACCATCACGTTTCTGTTCGAGGGCGAGATACTGCATCGGGACAGCCTTGGCTACGTACAGGCTATTCGTCCGGGCGAGATCAACTGGATGACGGCTGGCAAGGGCATCGTTCATTCCGAGAAAGTAACGCCAGAGTTGCTTGCAAGTGGGCAAAAGCTGCACGGGTTACAAACCTGGGTCGCGCTGCCCGTTGAGCATGAAGAAATCGAGCCGAGGTTTGAACACTATCCAGCAGATGGCATTCCGAATTTGCAACAGGAAGGTGCGACGATCACGGTCGTTATTGGTACGGCGTATGGCAAGACGTCTCCTGTACAGGCAGCCAGCGAGACGCTGTATGTGGAGGTCAAACTCGAGCCAGGGGCTAGCATCGATCTGCCTGAGGCTGAGGAGCTCGGCGTTTATGTCGTCTCCGGAAGCATCGAGTTGGATGACCAGGCTGTTTCAAACGGCGTGCTGGCCGTGCTGAAGAATGGCGTGTCTGCATCTGTTAGCGCACCTGATGGCGCACACATCATGATCTGCGGCGGTGACACGCTCGAAGGCGATCGCATAGTGTGGTGGAACTTCGTGAGCAGTTCGCGAGAACGCCTCGAGCAAGCGAAGCGCGACTGGAAAGAGGGGAAATTTGATGACGTACCGGGAGAATCCGATTTCATTCCCTTGCCCGGGAAGGTGAGGACGTGAATCTGCCAAAACTTGTAGCGTTGGTCGTCGTGGCGCTGGTGTTGTCGTCGTGCGCAGGCAGGGAACCACTGCTGGCCAAAAGCGCCACAGTTCCGGCCGGAGTGGATCTTTCCGGGCGATGGCAATTGCGCAACGACAGCAATGAGACGAGCGAGGCGATCAGTGACATTGAACGCGAATTGGCCGGTGCCAACGAGGGTCTGATACCGAAAACGCGCGGGCAGAAGTCCTCACGCAAGACGAATGACGACACGCAGGTGCATGTGTTTCTCGAAACAGGTGAATCTCTCAAGATCACCCAGGTAGAGCGCGGGCTGTTCGTTAGTTTCGACAGGGCTGTCGTCGAAGAGTACCGCTTTGGGGAACAACGCATGGCCAATGTCGGACCCGTTGTCGCCGAACGCGTGTCCGGATGGGAAAACGGTGCCTACGTAATTGAAACACGTGGCAAGGAAGGAGCGATGCTGATCGAGACCTACCGGCTTGACGGGAAGGATGTAATGATTCGCACCATCCGGATCGTTCATGACGACGAGTCAAAGCTGGATGTGCGGCAGGTGTTCGATCGGGTCTGACTGCGTGGCAGTAAAGACGGGCGACGGCCGATCAGGCGGCCCGGCGGGAAGGAAAGGCGTTCCAACGACCGCCGCCCGGGAAAATAATTCAGTTATCCATGTGGAACCGGAACAGGTTCTGAATTCCCCTGGTTTCCTGTGCAACGCCATCAATGACGCGCGGTTTGAAACGGAATCTCGCAGCGGCCCTGCGTGCAGAGTTTTCGAACACGGCGGCGCTTGACTCAACAACCCGAATATTTGCCACGGTGCCTGTGGCAAGTACGTCAAACTGAACGAGTACCCATCCTTCGAGGCCGGCCTGCTGCGCCCGGGCAGGGTAGGTCGGTGAGACGCGAACAAGGGCGATCGGTGGCCCATCCTGCATTTGTATTCCCGACCCGGTGTACTCCTTGACCGGCGGAGGGGGTGCGGGCGGGACTGAATAGCTTGGTCCTGTTTCGGGGTCGCCAGGAGCCTGCGACGTTGGTGGCAGGGGTGGTTCGATGAAGTCCTTTTTTGGCAGGTCGTCCGTTGTTTTTGGTGGGTCTTCGGGTGGTGGCACGCGTACCCATGGGACAATGTCCCATTCCTTTGGCTCGACGATTGCGTTGGGTTGTATGCCAATAAGTAGATTCATGAGATACAGCAGGGCCAGGGTGACTGCGGTGCTGGATGTAATTGCGGTGGCGAAGTTGGCAATCATGGTTGCGTCCTTATGCTGGTTCCCGCGCCGGTCGAATACCTTGAACTGCTAGGTATAGTGTACATACCTAGAACCACAAAGTAACCTTTGACATACCTCGTTGTTCGAGGTATGGTCGGAAAGCTAACCAGCAGAAGGGCACACCCATGGCGCAAAGCAATCCTCCCTTCATGAGCGGCGTACCAGAGCTCCTGTTGCTCCGCCTGCTCGACCAAAGCGACATGTATGGCTATGAACTGGTGCGCTCCATTCGAGCGGCTACGGGCGAGGCGATCTCGTTAGGCGAGGGCGTCATCTATCCCGTGCTGCACTCACTGGAACGCAATGGTTCTCTCAAATCGAAGCGCAAGGCTGTTTCCGGACGCACCCGGGTGTATTACTCATTGACTGGAAAAGGGCGGCAAAGGCTGGGAAAACTGCAGGATGACTGGCGCCGAATCCAGGGAGGCATAGCCAACGCTCTGGAGGTTCCGAGCCATGCTTGAGCTTGATCTTTCGCGTTTTCAAAGTGAGTTGCTGCGTTCCGGCGTTGCGCCACGACACGTGCGTCGCACCGTCGACGAGCTCAGCGATCATTATGAAGATCTCGTCGAGCAGGGATTGTCGGAAGGTCTGGATAACAGGTCGGCACGCTCCGGTGCAATGGCGAGGCTTGGTGAGGTTGAAGACATTGCGCAGGCCGTTCGTGCACAGCCAGAGCTGCGCAGCTGGGCTTTTCGCTTTCCTCGGCTGGCAGCCGTTGTTTATCCGCTTACCTGTGTAGTGCTTTTGCCAGCGGCCCCGGTGTTCATCGGCGCCGCGCACGCAAATCATATCGCCAGATGGGCGGTGTGCCTGCTCCTGAGCGGGGTAGTCACGGCCGCCATGTTCCTGATGCTGCAAATGGCAATAACGCTAACCTGACAGTCACTGCCTGGATGTCGGTGTGTAATGCTGCAACGTTGCCCTGACTTTCAGTTTGCCTAAACGATGCTGCTCGATAACAACGGGCAGGTAGCCCAGTTGCTCAGCGCACCAGAGCGTCGTAACACGCTTTGAACCCTCCGCCTGGTGACGCACCCCGATAACCTGGAAGTCTCCAGCAGGGGTTTTCACGGCCTTCTCGCCGATAATCTGAACATTGACCGGCCGCAGGCGATCGATCTCGAACATGGTGTACCTGGCTTCGGCGTTGCCGCTGATGAGGTCGTGCATGACCTCGTACTGGATCGAAACCCTGTCGTGCGCGAGACCTTCGATGACGGAAACGACATCGCTGCCATTGACCGTACCGCGCGCCTCTCCGGCATCCCAGTCGAACTGGATCGTCGCGTGCTCTTTCTCCCTGGACAGCGTGTCGTTGGACACATACTCGCGCGGACGAACCCCATCGGATACCGAATCGAAATGAGAGGTCTCGGCGATGCTGCCCCGCGCGAACATGCGCGACATGCCCGTTGGCTCAATGACATGGGTCGCAGAGTATCCGGTCGTTGTTTGCCGGAGTTCTGTGTCCAATTGACCACCGAGAACACTGATCTTGACCTTGTAGGTGGCTTTGTGAGGCGTCAGCAACGACTCCGCCTGCAGGGGCGCCGCGCACAGTGCCCGCAACGGCAGTATTTTCAAATATCGGATCAAAAATCAGCCCTCAGTCGGCCTTAAGCCTGTCCTCGCATTCTTTCATGAGAGACATGACTCGTTGCTGAACGTTCAGCCTGTGCGGCTCAATGTCATCCAGCCGTGTTTCACGCGGGATCTCATAGGGTTCGCCAATGCCAATCACGACGCGACTAAAAGGCTTCGGGATCATGAAGCGGTCCCAGCGATCCAGATACCACGCACGGTCGGCCGCGCAGGATACGGGCACGATGGGCACACCGCCGACTCGCGCCATGACCATTACGCCGGTCTTCAGCTCGTGTTGCGGGCCCTGTGGGCCGTCAGGCGTCGTGACGATCGAATACCCCTTCTTCATCATCTGATGCTGGTCGCGCAGGGCCAGGGCACCACTCTGGTTGGCGGAGCCGCGAATGACTTCAGCGCCATAGGCTCGCGCAATGCGCTCTGGCACTTCGCCATCCACCGAACCGGAGATCAGGAAACAGGCCTTGAAGCCGCGTTTTATCCAGTCGCGGACCAGCCCCGAGCACAACACGTGGTGCTGGTGCCAGTAGGCCGGCGCGCATACTGTCTTGCCGTCGAAGAACGGTTCGATATGCTCCTGGCCAAAAATGACCTGAACGCGATACGTGCTCGATACCAGTCTGGTGAGGCCCCGAAGGACTGGCATACCGATCGCGTAGGCGAAACGACGCAGCCTGGTCATGCGCCGATCCGAACGCGGATTGCGACGCGACTCGACCGATTGATAATCTTTTGCTTGTTTATTGCTCATGGTGTTTGGCTGACGTTGCTGCGCCGAGTTTGCAGTATCGGTTCGGCGCCGGTCAATGTAATATTGCGCCTGCTTTTCCAGCCAACTCGCTATGCAACTTTACGACACTCTGATTGACCTGCTCTTCGACCTGAAGAGCCGTGACCGCCATATTCGCTTCGTTGACGGGGAAGACGACGAGAGTATCGTCACCTTTGCCGAGTTGTGGGATCGTGCCCTGGCGCTATTGGGATCCCTGCAGGCGCGCGGAATGGAGAAGGGCGACGAACTCGTCATCTTCAGCAAGTCCAACGAGAGCTTTGTCATTGCATTCTGGGCTGCGATTCTTGGCGGAATCGTGCCTGTACCGGTTGCGGTCGGCATTAGCGACGAGCATCGGCACAAGCTGTTCCGCATTCTGCGCCAACTCGATCGCGCCACGTTGTTTACAGAGTCCGACTTGCTCGAGCGTTTGCTGGATTTCTCAAAGGAAAACGGGCTGGACGATGTCACCGCGATTCTCGAGTCGCGATCTGCATTAATGAGCGATATTGTTCCCGGGAACAACGGCGAGGTATTCGTGGCAACGCCAGACGATACCGCGTTTATCCAGTATTCCTCGGGATCGACGAGTGATCCGAAGGGCGTTTGCCTTACGCATCGCAACCTGTGTGTGAACATTCGCGCCATCGTGGAAGGCACCGGCTGGGAAGACGACGACGTCAGCCTGAGCTGGATGCCCCTGACGCACGATATGGGCCTGATTGGCTATCACTTGAGTACGCTGGCGGCCGGCATGAATCACGCGGTTATGGACACCAACGCCTTCGTGCGCAGGCCGCTCCTGTGGATGATCAAGGCCCATGAGCTGCGCGCGACGCAGCTTTGCTCACCAAACTTCGGCTACAAGCACTTTCTCAAGCTGTTTGAACGCAAAGGCCTGCCGGACACTGACCTGTCCTGCGTCAAACTGGTCCTGAATGGCGCCGAACCGATCTCGTATTCGCTGTGCGAGGAGTTTCTCGATGCACTGGCGCCTTGCGGCCTGAAAAGGACCGCGATGTTCCCGGTCTATGGTATGGCCGAGGCGACGGTGGGTGTGTCAATGCCCGAGATCGGTGTGGAGTACTCGCGAATAATCGTTCACAGGCATTCGCTGCGCATTGGCGAGCCTTACGTGCCGGCGGAACTGGATGACGCGGATGCCGTCAGTTTCGTCAAGGTAGGTCGCGCCATTCGCGATGTGGAGATTCGTATCGCCGATGATGCCGACCGCGTTCTCGAGAAC
>CALZHX010000045.1 GCA_945787435.1 uncultured Woeseiaceae bacterium | reverse complement strand
GGCTGCCCGGCATCCCGGCGAATTTGACGTCGTGACCTGTCTTGAGATGCTCGAACACGTGCCCTCACCGTCCGCAGTGATTGCGTCTGTCGCCAAACTGGTACGGCCCGGTGGCCACGTGTTTTTCTCGACCATCAACAGAAATCCAAAGTCGTTTCTTTTTGCGATCGTCGGGGCGGAGTATGTTCTCAAACTGCTTCCCGCCGGGACCCACGAGTACCAGAAGTTCATCCGCCCATCAGAGCTCGAGTCTTGGGCCCGTCCGGCAGACCTTGCTCTCCGCTCGAGCATTGGCATGCAGTACAACCCATTTACACGCGAATACTCGCTCGGACCCAATGTCGACGTGAATTACCTGATGTACTTCCAGCGACCTGAGGCAGGGTAGACTGTTGAGTACCTTTCCAGGCGCCGCTTACAACGCAGTTCTGTTTGATCTGGACGGAACGCTCGTAGACACGGCGCCTGACATGGTTGCGGTCCTGCAGTCGCTACAACAAGATCACGGGCTCGAATCCGCCGGCTATCACGAGGGCCGATAGTATGTGTCCAACGGCGCCGTTGGTCTGCTGCGGTTCGGATTCCCGGACCACAATGATGGTGAGATTGAGGCCCTGCGCCTGGCGTTTCTCGAGCGCTATGCAGAACAACTCTGCGTGCACTCTGCGGTTTTTGCCGGATTGGATACGTTGGTGGATCGCCTGGACAGCGACGGGCTTCCGTGGGGTGTTGTAACCAACAAGCCAGGATATCTCACAGACCCGCTGCTTGCGGCACTTGGGCTGGATCATCGGGTCGCCTGCAGCGTAAGTGGCGATACTCTGCCGCAGCGAAAGCCGGACCCCGCCCCGCTACACCACGCCTGCCAACTTGCGGCGATCAATGCTGCCCGGACCCTCTACGTAGGCGACTCATCCCGCGACATCGATGCCGGTCGCGCCGCGGGGATGGGCACTATTGCGGCGGCGTACGGCTATATCGCGCCAGGAGACAGCTCGGCGAGCTGGGGTGCCGACGCGATCGCGAACGACACCCAAGAACTTACCCAAATCGTGCTCAAAGCAGTTAATCTGCACACTTGATGAACTCGATCACGATTGACCCGCTGTTGCTCGAATACGGGCTTCCCGCCCTGGGCCTGGGCCTGTTCCTGGGCGCCTTGATCAGCTGGGCCCTATATCGCCGCCGGCAGCAGGCCATGGAAGCCCGGATCAAGAATCAGGAGTCCATTCAGAAGGAACGTGAAATCGCCTTCGAGGCCGCTAATGCACAACTGACCCGTGCCTTTTCCGATCTTGCCAATCAGTCCCTGAAATCGAACAGCGAGACATTCCTGCAACTTGCCGAACAAAATCTTGGTACGCAGCAGGAGAAAGCCAAGCGAGAACTCAGTGAACGCGAGAAGGCTGTCGAGGCGCTTGTTAAACCGATCCGCGAAGCGCTGGATGCCTCGCAAAGGCAGATCGCCGAGCTCGAGAAATCCCGCAGCCAGGCTTATGGCAGCATCAAGTCGCAGCTAGAGGAGATGCACAGCAGCCAGAAATCTCTCAAGCAGGAGACACAGAATCTCGTCAATGCGCTGCGCCGGCCCGAGGTCCGCGGTCGCTGGGGCGAAATCACGCTGCGGCGCCTTGTCGAACTTGCCGGCATGGTCGAGCACTGTGACTTCCAGGAGCAGGTTCACACGGTCGGCGAAGGCCAGATTATTCGGCCCGACATGATCGTTCGCATGCCGGACCGCCGTGAGCTTGTCGTTGACGTGAAAACGCCGTTAGACGCCTACCTGGAGGCCGTCGAAGCCAAGGACGATGCCCAGCGAAAACTCGGACTTGAACGACACGCCAAGAACGTCCACGCACACATCCGCATGCTCGCGTCGAAAGCCTATTGGGACCAGTTCGAGGAAAGCCCGGAGTTCGTCATCCTGTTCATCCCCGGCGACCAGTTCCTGAGCGCGGCGCTAAACGAAAAACCGGACCTGATCGAGTACGCACTGTCCAAGCAGATCATTCTGGCGACGCCAACCAGCCTTGTGGCGCTGCTGAAAGCCGTCGCCTATGGCTGGCGGCAGCTGTCCCTTGCCGATAATGCCCGTGAAATTCGTACGCTCGCCGAGGACCTCTACGGCCGCCTGGCGTCCTTCGTAGGGCACATGAACACTATGGGGCGGCAATTGGCCCGCAGCGTGGAGCACTACAACAAGGCCGTCGGCTCGCTCGAGCGCAGTGTCTTGCCGGGTGCCCGTAAATTCGTGGAACTTGGCGTCCACGAGAAGAGGAAGATGGAAAAGCTCGAGTCGCTCGATCCCGTGCCGCGAACAATGATCGAAGGCGGCGGCGACGACGACGACGCAGTCAACAAACACTGAGGAACCACCATTGAACACCGACCACCGGGATTACAGCTACCCGCAGAATGTTCTGCGCGAGCGGATCATTCTGATTACCGGCGCAAGCGACGGCATCGGTCGCGCGCTGGCCCTGCATGCTGCGACCTTAGGCGCACAGGTGATCCTGCACGGGCGCAGCGTTGCCAAGCTTGAAAAAGTCTATGACGAGATCGAGGCTATTGATGGTGCGGCGCGACCTTCAATCGCGGTGATGGATTTCGCAACCGCCAACAGCGATGCCTACCAGTCTCTGGCCGAGAATCTCGAGAAGGAATTCGGCCGGCTGGACGGACTTGTACTCAATGCCAGTGTACTCGGCGATCGCTTTTCGATTGAGCAATATGACGCCGCCATGTGGCAGCAGGTGATGCACGTTAACGTCACGTCGGCTTTCGCGCTCACCCAGGTGTGCCTGCCGATGCTGCACCGCTCCGACGACGCGTCAATCATCTACACGAGCAGCGGCGTTGGGCGCAGCGGACGTGCATTCTGGGGCGCCTACGCCGTATCGAAGTTTGCAACCGAGGGACTCTCGCAGGTGCTCGCGGATGAGCACCGGGACGGCACGCTGCGCGTCAATTGCATCAATCCGGGCGCAACCAGGACCAACATGCGCCTCGAGGCGTTTCCTGGCGAGGACCGCGATGCACTGAAAACTCCGCACGACATTTTGCCGACCTATATCTACCTGCTGGGCCCGGACAGCAAGGGCGTGACCGGCCAGAGCCTTGATGCTCAATAAGAAACTACTTTAAGAAAACTACTTAATTTACTATTTTTTAAAACGTTTTTTTCTCTGAACACGCTGAAG
>CALZHX010000044.1 GCA_945787435.1 uncultured Woeseiaceae bacterium | reverse complement strand
CTGGTTTCCATGCGCAGCATTTCACGATAGGTAGGACAGGTTTTCGGGCACGAAGGCCGTCGGTGGTCTGTTGATCAGCATTTCAAGGTCAGCTGAATCGGCGGTGTTGCCTTCAGCAAGCATCGTGAGCTGGTCGCGTGTCGCGGGAAAGAACGGCAACCAGTCGAACAACGTGGCGCCGAATCTCATCAGGCCAACGGGCATCGGTAACATCCACTTGCTGCGTCCTGCCGCAGCGGCGACATGCTGGACCATCTCTTCCCAGGTTAGAACGTCCGGTCCACCAAGCACATAGGTCTTACCGACAGTGTCCGCGTCTGAAAGTGAGCGGACGAACGCGTCCGCTACGTCCTGGATGTGAACCGGCGACATCACGACACCGTTACCTTTGGGGTTCCAGCCGTTGTGAAATGCGACGGCCGGAATCGGTGGCTTCACGAGATCGCGATAAAGCTGATTCGTGATTTCCTGCAGACCGTTGGAGTCACCGAAGATCACGGATGGGCGAAATATCGTCCACTCCAGGCCACTTTGTTGTACGAGTTTTTCAGCGCGGAACTTGGTGTCCTGGTACGGCGTGCCAGGACTCTTGACGCCATTAGCGCTCATCAGGAGGACACGCCGGACATTCTGCTTTTGTGCCGCATTTACGACACGCCGCACGCCGTCGAAGTGCAGTTTCTCAAACGTGATGCCTTTTCTCGGAAACGCCTTGAGGATGCCGATGTTGTAGATGAAGGCGTCGCAGCCGTCGAGTGTGGCCTCGATAGCATCAACGGATGAAATATCGCCGGCCGTCACTCGACACTTTTCTCGACTTGTGAGCTTGTCTTCACTGCCCGGGCGAATCAGAACAGACGGCTCGTGGCCGGCGGCGAGCAGGGTATTGACGAGGTAGCCCCCGACAAAACCCGTGCCCCCAAACAGTGCAACTTTCATAGAATCCACTCCAGCTAATCGTGCGATTGTAAATTTCAGCAGATATCCTGAGTGACAGGGCGCGGTCAGGCTATCCGCGCGGTACCCCAGTAGTTGTAACTGAGCGCCCTGAAGCCCGGGATGTACATCCTTTCGTCGCTGGTAATTTCAAAACCACTGTTCGAAATGAGACCCGGGATGTCACGATTCATATTGCAGCCGCCGGCGAACCGGCTCCAGGCAGGGTTCCATCGATGTTGCTGGCGACGCACTTTTTCGTCGGGGGCAATGCCGTGTTCACAAAAGACCAGTTTGCCACCAGGTTTCAATACTCGACGCATGCCCTCGAGAGCCGAGCCTGCGTCCGGTATCGTGCAAAGCGTATAGGTCACGAGCACTGTATCGACGCTGTCGGCGTCCAGCGGTATTTGTTCGCCCGGTAAGTCGATGAACTCGACATCGAGGTTTGATGCATCGACAAGCTGTCGGGCTTTGCGGCGCATTGCTTCTGACGGTTCGAGGCCCCAGATTTTTCGGACGTTTTGCGCGTCGTAGTACGGCAGGTTCAGTCCGGTGCCGAAACCGATCTCAAGCACATCACCCTCGGCGAGGTGTACCACTTTCTCACGCTGCTTCTGGTTAGGCCGAGACGCACACGCCCAATCGATAAGGTGTGGGAGGATCCTGTCCTCGTAGAAGCTCATTGCCCGGGCGGTTCGGAATCCTGATGCTCTGATTTCCACAGCATCGCCATGTGTACACGATCATGGCCGCTCGGGTGGTCGTAGAATATGAATCGTTCAAGTGCTCCGGGGCTGATCTTGCGGTATTCACTCAAGCGCATCGCGACCCTGGCAAAACCGTCGGGCTGTCCCGAGACGTTGATACCGTAGTTGTCGGCCTCAGCTTCAGCAACTCGAATGATGCTGTTGGAAATTGGCGTCATAACGAAAAAGAAGACCGATAGCACCGCAGCGAACAATGGTAATCCGGCCGTGTCACCGACATCCCGAACGCCCCAGTTCTGCCCCCAACGATTCAGGGCTCGGTTGAATCCCCATGCGACGAATGCAAAGCCGAACGCGAGCACCAGGCCAATTTGCATCGTCAGCTTGGCGCCGTGGTTAAGTATGTAGTGACCCATCTCGTGGGCCATGACGGATTCAATTTCCTCAGGCGACGTGCGATTGAGCAAGTTGTCGTTAAGGCTGATGCGTGTCGTACCAAAGGCGCCACTGACGTTGGCGCTGATTCGCGTCGTCTGCCGGGATGCATCAAACCAGTAAACATCATCACTCGGTATGTCGTTGGCGCGCGCCATTGAGATGATTGTGTCACGCAGTGGCCCTTGTTCGAGCGCCTTGTAGTCGTTGAACAGCGGACTGATGTAGACAGGAAAGATGAACTGAACAAACACAAGAAACGCCACGGCGACGCCGGTGCCCCAGACCCACCAGGTTTTGGGTGCCTTGCGAATGACGCCATAGATCAAGGTAATCACGATGCCACCCAGGACAAGGCCGACAAGCAGGCCCTTGAACTGATCACCCATCCATGCACCGAAAGTCTGCGTGGCGAGTTCGTATTTGTGCTCACGGAAAAAGCCCTGGTAGACCGTTAACGGAAATGACAGCAGCGTGCCGATTACAATGTACTGTGCACCGTAAATGAACGTATGCAACCAGCGCCAGCGTCCGAAGCGTTCAGCGAGATCGCGCATCTTCGCGGACAGGCGCGTGCCGAGTAGCAACCACGCGACGCCGATACCATAGAGGAAGCCCCAAAGCTGCAGCCAGTAGCCGCCTTCAAAATAGGCATTCGAGCGTTCGCGCTGCTCTTCGGTCAGCAGATTTATGTAGGCGCTCGTAGCGTTGTCGACATCAAAATCCGGGCCGGCCTTTGCGCCATCCGGAACTTCGAGGACGACGGGAGCTGTCTCCGCTGCGTCTTGTGCGTGAGCATTTTGCGGCAAAAACGCGAACAGCGATGTGACCGTAAGAATTGTCAATGCAATTGTCAGTTTGTTATTCATATTATTGATTCGCCATATATACGATGAATGCGCGGATAGCCTCGGAGTCTTCACTGGAAACGACTTGTGCCCAGGACGGCATGCCCTTATCAAGCAATGCGCCCCCCAGCACGACGCTGTCGAATGCTTCCTGACTACTGATAAAGGCCGAGCGGCGCACGTCGGGCAAGGCACCACCGGAAACAGCGGCAACACCGTGGCACAGCGCGCAGTTACGGCCAAAGAGGCTGCTGCCGGCGCCTATCAGCGCCTCGCTGCCAAATACCGGAGGTGGCGGTGGCGCATCAGGCATGTCGGGTCTGGGAGGCAGCTCGGCATTGCCGCCGATCTTGTATGCGAGGATGCGACTGATGTTGCGCCGCTCCCCGTCGGTGTTCATCACTACGCCCAGAAGGTTTGCGTACACGGCACCCCACCCGGCAACCACGGCAATGTACTGCTCACCGTCAACCGAGAAACTAATCGGGGGTGCGAGAACACCGGTTTGGGTGTCGCTCGACCAGAGTCGTTCACCGGTCGTCGCGTTGTAAGCAATAAGCTCGTCATTCGCGATACCCTGGAAAACGAGGTTGCCAGCCGTTGACAACAAGCCACCGTTCTCAAACAACGGATGGCCGGAGCGCCAGACCTCTTTTTGTGCCACCGGATCCCACGCGAGCAGCATGCCCTGGAATTCAGGTTGGAACTCCTCCGGCAAATCAATGATTTCGCCGGGTGGATCCCAGAAATTGACGCCAAGATTGGCGCCTATGGGCCGTGGTTCGAAATTCTCGTCAACTTTATACACGGACGGCTGCTGTTTTGCCGGGATGTAGACGAGCCCGGTATCGGGGTTATAGGCCATGGGTTGCCAGTTATGAACGCCACCGGGGCCGGGCACCATTTTCTTGGCGGCAAGGGTTTCGTCATAGCGCGCGTCGATGGTTTCGACCGGGCGGCCAGTTGCCATATCAATATGTGTTGCCCAGTTGACTGGCAGGATGTTCTCGGCGGAAATCAGCTCGCCCGTGGCACGATCGAGCACGTAAAAGAAGCCGTTCTTTGGTACCTGCATTAGCACTTTGCGGTCTTCGCCATCGATCTCGAGATCGGCCAGGATCATGTGCTGCACTGCTGTGTAGTCCCAGGTGTCACCAGGCACGGTCTGGTAGTGCCATTTGTAATCGCCGGTGTCGGCGTCGAGCGCGACGATCGACGCAAGAAACAGGTTATCTCCGCCGCCAGGGCTGCGAATAGCGCGCACCCACGGGGAACCGTTGCCGGTGCCGATGTAGACGAGGTTTAGTTCCGGGTCGTAGGCGAAAGAATCCCAGGCGGTGCCGCCACCACCCTGAGTCCACCACTCGCCAGTCCAGGTTTCCGCGGCCATTTCCTGGATTTCATCTTCAAAGCCTTCGGCCGGATTGCCGGGCACAGTGTAAAAGCGCCATACCTGCTCGCCGGACTCGAGATCGTATGCGGTGACATAGCCACGCACGCCGTACTCGGCGCCGCCATTACCGATAATGATCTTGTCGCCGATGATGCGTGGTGCGCCAGTTATCGTGTAACTCTGTTCCTGGTCCGTCGTAAGAACCTCCCAGATCAACTCGCCGGTTTCGGCGTTGAGAGAGATCAGGCGACCATCGAGTGTGGCGCTGATGACGCGGCCCTGCCAGACGGCTGCGCCGCGGTTCTGTACACCGCAACACGCACGCACGTCCCAGATACCGGGAACCTGCGGGTCGTATTGCCACAGCAGCTGTCCGGTTCTCGCATCGACAGCCTGTACCTTGCTCCAGGCACTGGTCGAGTACAAAACACCGTCAACGACGATCGGCGTCGCTTCCTGGCCGCGGTTGGTGTCAAGGTCGACGTACCAGGCGAGTTCGAGTTCCTTGACCGTGTCGACGTTGATCTGGTCGAGCGGGCTGTGGCGCTGTTCATCGAAGGTGCGGCCATGGGCCAGCCAGTTGCCCGGTTCGGAATCGGCATTGACGACGCGTTCGGCATCGACCCATGCGGTGCGAGTCTCTTGCGCCTCATTGGCCTGAGGTTCGCCTGTCGGAGGTGGCCTGTCCTCTGTACAGGAGGCCAGTAGCAGCGCAACGCTGGCGATGGCCAGGCCTGACTTTGGCAAGGAAATTCGCATATCTTCCACCCCGGTATCAATTCTTATTATGGGGTCATAATAACGCGAATTGATTTGCAGGAAACTGCGCGAACAGGATCGGCGTTGCCCCAGGAAGCTGTCTATGATATTTGATTTCCGAAGTAGCTGTCGTCCGACAGCGAATTGACG
>CALZHX010000043.1 GCA_945787435.1 uncultured Woeseiaceae bacterium | reverse complement strand
TCTAACCGACATTACCGTTCGTTTCCGGATCCATCTCGTCCAGCAAACTGTAAAATTCGAGATCCTCAAACATCTCGAGGCTGTCCGCCTCAATCAACATTTCGAAGTCGGACGCCGTTACGGGATCGTCAGTAACGTCGTCGGGACCACGCATGACCATGACCGTCACGACTGCCACCGCCGCAACACCGGCTGCCGGGAGCCATCGACCCCAGCTAACGGTATTCTCAGCACGCCGCAACTCATCCAGTGCCTTGTGCCGGCCCTGGTTGAGTCGTGACAACGTGGCGGCATCAAGCCGCTCGACACTTTCATCGAAGAGCGTTTTCGCACGGTCTTCGATTTGCTCGTTTTTCCCTGGATCATTCATTGCCAGTGATCTCCCAACTTTTCCCGCAGCCTGTGTATGGCCCGGGAATAATGCGTCTTGACGCTGCCCTCGCTGCACCCCATTGCAAGCGCTGTTCCAGCCACATCAAGCCCTTCAAATGTGCGCAGCATGAATGCCTCGCGCTGCCTGCCAGGTAGCTCATGTACCGAGACTTCCAGGCGTTGCATCGCTTCGTGCGTCTGCAACTCGACATCCGGCGAGCGGCCCGCAAGGTCCGGCGCATTGGCGGTGACGTCATAGTCATCCTCAGCCGGGGCGCCTCGCCCGAACCACACCATGACACGATTCCTGACCTTCTGGCGACGATGCCAGTCGCGCACTCCGTTCTGCAGGATGCGGTAAAAAAGCGGCGCCCATTCGCCCTGGGGCCGCTCAGCATAGTTGCGCGCCAGCTTGATCATCGCATCCTGTACGAGATCGAGCGCCTCGTCGCGGTCGCGCACCGCGATCTCGGCAATACGCAACGCGCGCCGCTCCACTTCGGCGAGGAACTGGTTGAGTTGCCGTTCGCGTTGCAGCGCTTTTGCTCCCGTCGATTGCTCGCGGGTGCAAGATACCGCAAAAACAGCCGTACGGGTGCTCATGCGGTACGACTCCATGTCGTTTTTCTACCAAGGTCCATCTTTCGCTGTCCTCTTGACTCAGCCACGAGGTGATCTACCGTGTCACACTTGTTTAACGTCGTGTCAGCCCTCCGGTTGACACGGAACGCTATTGATTATGTCAAATTGATCCTGTGACCAATCCGCGCATCCTGAAAGTCGCCGTCAGCGTGCCTTTATCACGCGAATTCGACTACCTGCCTGCCTCCGAGGCGCCCGCCGCGCAATCGGGGAGCCGGGTGCTGGTCCCGTTCGGCCATCGCCAGCAGGTTGGCGTCGTCGTGGCTGAGGCGACCGCGAGTGACATACCGGTCGCAAAGATCCGCCGCTCGGTCGCCACGCTTGATGATGAGCCGCTGTTGTCCGCAGACGACCTCTGGCTCATTCGCTTTACGAGCAACTATTACCACCATCCCATCGGTGAGGTCGTCGCAACCGCACTTCCAGCCTTGCTGCGTCAGGGCAAAGCGTTGCACCCGACCCGAACCTTTGTGGCAATTAGCGATGCGGGCGCGTGCGCCGACATTGAGACCCTGGCCAGGCGCGCACCCAAACAGGCCGAACTACTCGAGACTCTGATCGATGCCGGCGGCAACGGCATTGATACCGACACGCTCAGAGAACACCTGCCGACATGGCGACGGGCAGTTAAAGGCCTGTTCGAAAAAGGCTATGCATTGAGCTTCGACGCGACAGGGGAAGATCCCGAGTTCGCGACGCTTGCGGAAGCCGAACCAGGTCCCGACCTGAACCCCGACCAGCAACGCGCGCTCGAGACAATGCGCGCCGGTTCCGGATTTGCCGCCTACCTGCTCGACGGTGTTACCGGTAGCGGCAAGACCGAGGTTTACCTGCAGCTTATGCGCAATGTGCTCGACGCAGGCAGACAGGTTCTCATCCTCGTTCCGGAGATCGGGCTTACTCCGCAGCTGGTGAAGCGTCTTTCAAAGAGGTTGGGGGTAGAACCGGTCGTCCTCCACTCTGGACTGACAGACTTGGCGCGGTTACATGCTTGGCGCAGCGCCCGGACCGGCGCGGCGAAGCTCGTTGTTGGCACGCGTTCCGCTGTGTTTACACCGATGCCCGACGTCGGCCTGATCGTGATCGACGAAGAACACGATCACTCCTTCAAACAACAGGAGGGACTGCGCTATTCCGCCAGGGACCTCGCGATTGCCCGGGCGAAGCGCCACGACATTCCCATTGTTCTCGGATCGGCAACGCCGAGCCTGGAAGTGCTGCAACACTGTCGGACTGGCAACTTCACTCGACTCGAACTCCCGCAACGCGCGGGCGGGGCGAACCCGCCGAACTTCCGGCTTGTCGACCTGACGCGTGCGCCCGCCAACGACGGCCTTAGCGAGCCGCTGATTAAGGCAATTCGATCGCACCTCGGTAACGACGGGCAGGCGCTTATTTTTCTGAATCGCCGTGGCTTCGCCCCAACACTCATCTGCGCCAGCTGCGGACACATCGCGGAATGCGATCGCTGCGACTCGCGCATGACAGTTCATGCACGAGACAGGATCCTGAAGTGCCACCACTGTGGCGCGTCCCGACCACTCGACGAGTCCTGTAGCGAGTGTGCTGCGACGGTCCGCCCGCTCGGTGAAGGTACTGAAAGGCTCGAGGACGCACTCCGCGAACATTTTCCCGACCACAGGATCGATCGCATTGACAGTGACAGCATGCAGCGGCGCGGCGCCATTGGAGAGGCGCTGGAAAAGGCGGCCCAGGGTGACGCAGACATTCTTGTCGGTACGCAGATGCTCTCGAAAGGCCATCACTTTCCAAAACTGACCCTTGTCGGTGTCGTGAACGCGGACCAGGGTTTGTTCGGCACCGACTTTCGGTCTGCCGAACGCATGGCACAGTCGATTATCCAGGTCGCGGGACGTGCAGGCAGAGAGTCCCGGCAGGGTGAGGTCATCATTCAGACCGCATTCCCCGATAATCCGTTCTGGCCCTGCCTGGTCGAGGGCGGCTATACACAGATTGCCGAAGATGCTCTCTCCGAGCGCGAGGAAACACGCTGGCCACCCTTCACCTGGCTGGCGCTGATTCGATCAGCCGCGCACTCGAAGAACGATGCACATGCGTTCCTGGACGTGGCGAAAAAGCGCATCGAGGCCCGGCAACAGGATTATCTGCGCGTATTGGGTCCCGTCGATGCACCGATGGCCCGCCGCGCCGGCCGCTACCGGGCCCAGCTGCTACTGCAGAGTTCCGACAGGAAGAGCCTGCATGCCGTTCTCACGGATCTGAGGCCGGCTTTGGAGGCCGAGCCCACGGCACGCAAAGTGCGTTGGTCGATCGACGTCGATCCCATCGAACTGTTCTAGTAGAATTGCGCGTCCTGTTGGAGCCCGCCCCGGCGGGCGGTCGCCTATGAAAACCATCGTTTCCCAAATCCTCACCAATGCCCTGGCCGGCCTGCCTGAGCTTGCCGACGTGGTGTCTGACCATCCGGTCGAAGGCACGATCGAGCGCACGCGTGATCCGAGTCATGGTGATTTCGCCAGCAATATCGCTATGCGGCTGGCAAAGCCTGCCCGCATGAGTCCGCGGGATATCGCCGCAAAAATCATTGAGAACATCGCCACCAACGAGCAACTCGACAGCGTCGAGATCGCAGGCCCTGGTTTTATCAACTTTCACCTGAGTGCGGCTGCTTTTCACGGTGAGCTAGGCACCATTCTCGACCAGGGCGTGTGCTACGGACGCCAGGAGGCGCGTGACCAGCCTCGAGTCCTGCTCGAATTCGTGTCCGCCAACCCCACCGGGCCATTGCACGTGGGGCATGGTCGTCTCGCCGCGTTCGGCGCGACTGTCGGCAACCTGCTCGAGGCCGCGGGCTACCCGGTCGAGCGTGAGTACTACGTCAATGATGCCGGCCGCCAAATGGACATTCTTGGCGTCAGCGTTTACCTGCGCTGGCTCGAATCGCAGGGCACGGAGACTGCTTTTCCAGAAGCCGGCTACCGCGGCGATTATATCCGCGACATCGCCAGCGAGATCGATACCGGTGGCATCGTTGTCACCAGTAATCTGTTCGATGACTTGCCGGAGGGCGATAAGGAAGAGGTCATCGAAACCCTGATCGCGCGCGCGAAAGAGGCACTCGGAAGTGGCGTGTTTAACAAACTCCGCCAGCAATCTCTGGAGTCGATTCGTGCAGACATCGAGGATGATCTCGCCGAATTCGGCGTGACGTTCGACCATTGGTTTTCTGAACAGAGTCTGACGACCGAGGGTCGTATCGATGATGCCCTGGCCGTGCTTGAGAAAAGTGGCATGGTGTATGAGAAAGATGGGGCGAAGTGGTTCCGGGCGACTGAGTTCGGCGATGAGAAGGATCGTGTTGTTGTGCGTGCCAATGGCGTCAAGACTTACTTCGCATCCGACATCGCCTATCATTTCGACAAGCGCAAACGAGGTTTTGATCTTCTGATCGATATTCTGGGCGCCGATCACCACGGTTACATTACCCGCGTAGGCGGTGGACTCGCGGCCATGGGCTACTCGGCAAAAGACCTGGTTGTCGACCTGGTGCAATTCGTTGCGCTCTATCGCGATGGTGAGAAAGTCGCTATGACTACCCGTGGCGGCAAGTTCATCACGCTACGCCAGTTGCGCGACGAAGTCGGCAATGATGCCGCGCGGTTCTTTTATGTATCACGCGGCCACGATCAACATCTTGATTTCGATCTCGACGTCGCCAAGTCGGAATCGAACGATAACCCCGTCTATTACATTCAGTACGCGCACGCACGAATTTCAAACGTGTTCGTGAAACTCGCGGAGAAGTCACTTGCCTGGGATAAGAAGTTTGCAAGAGACACTTTGTCGGCGCTGACTTCCGAGGGGGAGAAAGCGCTGATGACTGCGTTGAGTCGATACCCGGAGATAATTGACCTGGCAGCGAATAACCGTGCACCACAGCACCTTGTGCATTACTTGCGCGACCTCGCAGCAGATTTCCACAGCTGGTACAACAACAACAAATTCATCGATGATCCCGACGAGGTGCGCGATGCGCGTCTTGCATTGTGCGCTGCCACCAGAGTTGTCATTGCAAACGGTCTGACCATACTCGGCGTGTCCGCACCGGAGACCATGTAATGGCACAGCGCAAGCGTCGCCGCTCGTCCCGTTCGCGAAAGAAGAAGCAGGAGTATCCGGGCTGGCTATGGATGCTGTTCGGCCTGTCACTCGGGTTATCTGTTGCGTTCGCGATCTACGTGAAAGACACCAGGCCGACACCGGAGGTGATCGCGGCCGCGCCACAACCAGCGAGCCTGCAAGGCGTAATGGATGACAATAACGAATCCGTGGCAGAAGAAGCACCTGCAGAGCCCGAAGAGAAGCGCTTCACGTTTTACGACATGCTGCCGAATTTCGAGGTCATCATTCCCGAGCAGGAACCGGACGTCGAAGTGGACGCCGCGCCGCAGGCAGTACTGGAACCGGGACTTTACGTACTGCAGGCAGGATCCTTTTCCGCCTATGACGATGCTGACCGCCGGCGAGCGGAGCTTGCGCTGCACGGTATCGAGTCGCAAATCCAGCGAGTGACCATTGATGACAAAACCTATCATCGCGTGCGTATCGGGCCGACGTCCGACCTCGACAGGCTCAACATGCTGCGCAGCCGGCTGCGTACAGCCAAGATTGATGTGCTTCGTATACGACTCGGTGACTAACGCGACGAGGGTTTTTGCCGTCGCTGTGCTTGCCACCCTGGCAGGCTGCGCGACATCGCCGCTCGAGGAACCTCAACCCGCGCCTGAGCCCGTTGCGGCCGCTGAACCCGAACCATCCGCACCCGCCAAACCCGACGCTCCTCCCACGCCTGCCGAGCCGGACAAAGGCGGCATGAGAATTACCATCGCGTCGGTTGGCGACATGATGATCGGTACGGATTATCCGGAAAACCACTTGCCCGATGATGATGGCATCAGCTTTCTCGAGGCCGTTGCGCCAGCCCTGTCATCGGCCGACATCACGTTCGGCAACCTCGAGGGCGTGCTCGTGGATGGCGGTCAGCCCGCCAAAAAATGCAGTAACCCGAATGCATGCTACCTGTTCCGTTCACCAACCCGATATGCGGACTATTTCCGTGCGGCCGGTTTCGATGTCTTGAGCCTCGCCAACAATCATGCCCGCGACTTTGGCGAGGAAGGCCGTACGTCGACGATGGATGCGCTGGCTGGCGTCGGAATTCATCATTCAGGCCGCGAAGGCGACTTTGCCAGTTTCGACGTGAACGGTCTGAGAATTGCAGTACTCGCATACGCCGTCACCAAGGAATCGAACATGTTGCTCGACTACGAGCTGGCGCGGGCCACAGTTGCCAGCTATGCAGCAAACCATGACATTGTCATGGTGACCTTTCATGGTGGCGCCGAAGGCGTTGATGTCACGAACCTGCCGTTTGCCGAAGAGGAGTAGTCCGGGGAACCGCGTGGCGACGTTGTGATGTTTGCGCGCATGGTTGTCGACG
>CALZHX010000042.1 GCA_945787435.1 uncultured Woeseiaceae bacterium | reverse complement strand
TTGCTCAGCGATATCAGCAACAAACAAACTAGGGCGATTACTTTGCGCACATTGACCTCATTCTTGTATCGGTTTATTCGGCAGTGGGCCTGAATTCTAACTGGATGTCGCGACTAAATACGCTCGGATCTTTGGGTGACGGCAGTGGCGACCCAGCGCGGACGGCCGCCTCTATCGAACGTTGTACTGCCTCATCGCCATTACAACGGCCGATTTTAACAGACACGACCTCGCCACCCGGCAACTGCCGGATATTTACGATGCACTCAATGCCGGCCGTCGCGGTGGGCGGTTGCACCCACCGGCTCATGATTCTCTGCTGGATCGCATACACATAAGCGGCCTTGGCGTCTGCCTGCATCGCCACCAGGCGATTACTCTCTGCATCCAGCTCCGCCTGTCGCGCCGCCTCGGCTGCGTCTCTCAAACGCTCATTTTCCTGGCGCTGCCGTTCGATCTCGGCCAGTCGCAGCCGCTCGGCTTCCTGACGTTCGCGCTCTTTGCGAACCTCCTCATCCTTACGACGCTTTTCGGCATCCGTCACGCGTTGTCGCTCGGCTGCTGCCTCCTCTTCGGCCTTCTTGATGCGGTTCAGGCGGTCCTGTTCAACGCGCGCGTCTTCCAGCCGTTTCTGCTCTTCGGCGCGCAGGCGATCCTGCTCGCTGGTATCAGGTTCCGGTTCCGGCTCGGGTTGCGGCGGTGGCGGCTCTACCACTTTTGGCGGTGGCACTGCCGCATCTTCCGGAATCAGCGTTCCCTTGATCGCAAGTGGCACAACGGGTGTTGCCCTTGCCCGCAAATCAACCGCCACGAAGAGCGCACCGAACAGCAACACGTGCATCAGCAGCGCCATCGTTACGGGAATCATGTTGTTGTCGCGAACCATGTCAGCCTTATTCGGGCACCGGGTATGTGTCCAGCGGATCCGTTACAAATCCGACATTTTCGGCGCCGCCTTGTTGCAGCAAAACCATGGCGCCCACAACGTAACCGTATTCGACTGCCCTGTCGGCCTTGATCAACATTGGCGTTTCGGGGCTGTTCCTCAGGATCGCGCCCACTTTTGCGACAATTTCTTTGGCGTTGGACGGTTCATCCTCATCGTCGCCAACACTCAGGTACAGGTTGCCCGCTTTATCGACACTAACGATCAAAGGCAGCTTGTCTGCGGCACTGTCGATGGGCTCGGCGCCTGCCTTCGGCAGATCCACCTCGATTCCCTGTGTGAGCAGAGGTGCGGTCACCATGAAAATCACGAGCAACACGAGCATGACGTCGATGTAAGGCACGACGTTAATCTCGCCCATGAGCTTGCGTTTTTGCAGCGGCGTTGGCATCTCAGCCCCCTGTCTTGGCGCGTGCGTGACGCTGCAGGATGCTCGAGAACTCCTCCGTGAATCCGTCGTAGCGATACTCGAGGCGCACGACTTTATCCGCATAGCGGTTGTACGCTATGACGGCTGGAATCGCGGCAAACAGGCCCATTGCCGTCGCGATCAGTGCCTCGGCGATCGGCGGCGCCACGACAGCGAGTGTCGCCGTCTGCACGTTACCGAGGTTCATGAACGCGGTCATGATGCCCCAGACCGTGCCGAACAGACCAACGTAGGGACTGGTCGAACCGATTGTTGCCAGCGTCGCGAGACTTTGCTCGACGCGATCAACTTCACGCATCTGTGCAACCCGCATCGCGCGACGACACTCTTCGACGACCTTGTCGGCGTGGATACCACCTGCCTGCATGGCGCGATTGAATTCGCGGAAGCCGGATTCAAAAATACTCGCCATGCCGACGTTGCCTGCCCGGTCGCGGGTTGTACTGTTGTACAGCGTGTTGAGATCACCGCCCGACCAGAAACTCGCTTCGAAATCATCCGATGCGTCCGTGGTACGCCGGATCAAGCGCCGCTTCGTAAAGATGATGCTCCACGACACCAGCGAGGCCAGCGCGAGCAGGATCATCACGATTTGTACGGGCAGGCTGGCTTCCAGCAGCAGGTTAAGAATGGTCATATCTGATGTCATGATATTTTTCCTTCAAAGATCGATGCCGGAACGCGTGTAGGGCGCAGCGTATCGGCATTCAGATACGCGGCGCGTACAGACCCCTTCAATAACAAGGATCCATCCAGGCTGTCCCGGTATATATTCTGTTCGATATCGAATGTGGCTCGCGTCAGACCCGCAAGGCGAGCGGTTACGACGATCTCGTCATTGAATCGCGCGGGCACTATGAAGTCCGCCTTGGTTTCAGTAACGACAAAAATTCGCCGCTCCTGTTCCATCAACGCAACCTGGTCCACGCCGAGAGCGCGCAGCCATTCCGTTCGGGCGCGTTCCATGAATCTGAAATAATTTGCGTAGTACACGACGCCCTGTGCGTCGGTATCTTCGTAATAAACGCGTAGCGGCCACGCAAAGGGTTCAGTCATCTTTAAACAGCGGCAAATCGACCGCTTCCTGTTGCGCCGGTGGTTTAAGCCCCAGGTGCAGGTAGGCGTTCTTTGTTGCAACCCGCCCTCTCGCTGTACGCATCATGAAGCCCTGCTGAATCAGGTATGGCTCGATAACATCCTCGATCGTGCCGCGTTCCTCGCCGACGGCGGCCGCGAGACTCTCGACACCAACCGGACCGCCATCGAACTTCTCGATGATCGTTTGCAGCAGGCGCCGGTCCATTGCGTCGAATCCGTTCGGGTCGACCTGCAGCATGTCCATGGCACTGATCGCAACGCCCCCCGTAACAACGCCATCGCCTTCGACCTCGGCAAAATCACGAACCCGCCGCAGTAGTCGATTGGCAATACGTGGTGTGCCGCGCGCGCGTCGTGCTATCTCGGTTGCGCCTTGCGCTTCGATCGGCAGGTTCAGGATGCCCGCCGAACGATTGGCGATTGAACCGAGGTCCTCCCGCGAGTAAAACTCCAGTCGTTGCACAATTCCGAAGCGGTCTCGCAGGGGCGACGTGAGCAGTCCGGCACGCGTCGTCGCGCCAACCAGCGTAAACGGCGGCAGATCCAGTTTGATCGAGCGCGCTGCGGGTCCCTCGCCAATCATGATGTCGAGTTGGAAGTCCTCCATCGCCGGGTACAGCACTTCCTCGACAACAGGACTGAGGCGATGAATTTCGTCAACGAATAACACGTCATTGGGCTCGAGGTTGGTCAGAATCGCCGCGAGGTCGCCAGGGCGTTCGAGTACCGGGCCGGATGTATGGCGCATATTGACGCCCATCTCGTGCGCGACGATATGTGCCAGTGTGGTCTTGCCGAGTCCGGGCGGGCCGAAAATAAGAACGTGATCGAGAGCTTCGCTGCGGCGCCGTGCTGCTTCGATGAAGATATTCATCTGCTGCTTGACGCCGGGCTGGCCGACATATTCCGCCAGCGTCCTGGGCCGAATGGCGCGATCGAAAGCCCTGTCCTCGTTACCGGATTCCGCACTCGTTAATCGGTCGTGTTCAATGCTCGCCATTGCTATTGCGCCGCCTGCCGCAGGGCCTGCCGAATAATGTCCTCGGCGCTTTGCCCATCCACATCCATCGAACCGATAAGCTTGTTGACCTCAGCGGCCTTGTAACCCAATGCAATCAGCGCATCGACGGCCTCACTTCTCGGGCTTGCATCGACACTCACCCGGGTCGAACCCGGTGTCGGCGCGGTCTTGTCAATTTTGTCGCGCATCTCGATGATCAGGCGCTCTGCCGTTTTCTTGCCGACACCGGGGATCTTGACCAGTGTCGCCGCATCCTCGTACTCAACACAACGCTGAAAATCGCCAACGCCCATTGTTGACAGGATCGCGAGGCCCATCTTGGCACCCACACCGGAGATTCGCAGTAACGTTCGAAACAGCGCTCGCTCATCTTCGGTTGCAAAGCCATACAGCGTTTGAGCATCCTCACGCACCAGTAGATGCGTGTGCAGGTAGATATCGTCGCCGATTGATGGCAGTTCCAGGAATGTCGACATTGGCGTCTCCACCTCGTAGCCCACGCCCTGGCACTCAATAATGATCTGGGGCGCCTGCTTCGATATCAGCCTGCCGCGTAATGATCCGATCATCGCAAGCTCGCTATGACAGCCGCATCGTCGAGGTTTGACTGGATGCGACGACGGTTCGCGTGGCAAATAGCGGCCGCAAGCGCATCAGCTGCGTCGGAAGCCGGCGTTCCATCGAGTTGCAGCAGGGACACTACCATGTGCTGCACCTGCTCCTTCGTTGCCGCGCCTGTACCGACCACTGCGAGCTTGATCTCACGCGGCGCGTATTCAAACACCTCCACATCAAATTCGAAAGTCGCGCACAGAGCTGCAGCCCGGGCATGGCCGAGTTTGAGCGCGCTGCCGGCGTTGCGGGCCATGAATACGCTTTCGATCGATACAATGTCGGGATGATACTGTTCCACGATTTCACTAACCGAGTCGAAGATCTTGCGAAGACGCTCCGGAAACGTGCCATCCGGACTCTTGATCGTGCCGCTCGCGACGTAAGTCGGTTTATCGCCTACAAAATCCAGCACGCCGAATCCTGTAAACCGGGAACCCGGATCGATTCCTAGTATGCGGGCTGTATCAGTCAATGGCGGCCTCAGATCTCTGCAAGCACGTCATCGGATATATCGGCATTGCTATACACTTCCTGCACGTCATCAAGATCTTCCAGGAGTTCCAGCATTTTGACCATCGACGCGGCCTCCTTGGCACCTAGTTCGGCGTTCGTCGATGCTCGCATCGTCAGTTGCGCATCCTCGGGTTCGTATCCGGCTGCAATCATGCCGTCGCGTACCGATTCAAAATCGGCGGGTTCAGTCAGGACCTCGATGGAGTGGTCATCGTCTGCGATAACGTCTTCGGCACCTGCCTCGATCGCAGCCTCCATTACGGCGTCCTCGTCACTGCCCGCCGGGAACAAGAGCTGGCCAACATTATTGAACAGGTAATTCACCGAACCGTCAGCACCGAGGTTGCCACCGAACTTGGAGAAAGCGTGCCGCACTTCGGCCACTGTCCGGTTCTTGTTGTCCGTCAGGCAATCGACCATCACGGCCGTTCCGCCCGGGCCGTAGCCTTCGTAACGAATCTCGACGTAGTCGACACCATCGAGTTCTCCCGCGCCACGCTTGACGGCACGCTCAATGTTGTCTTTTGGCATGCTCTGGCCCTTGGCTTTGTCGACAGCCAGGCGCAGACGCGGATTCGAGTTCATATCGCCACCGCCCATGCGGGCCGCAACTGTAATCTCGCGAATCAGCTTTGTGAAAAGCTTGCCGCGTTTTTTATCCTGAGCGCCCTTGCGGTGTTGAATATTCGCCCATTTACTGTGTCCAGCCATATGTCTCTGCAATGCCCAAGCAAAACCCGGTAACGCCCGGGCCAAAATCTGCGCGTATGATAACGGTTATTGCCGGTACAGGCATCCAAACGAACGTGCACGAAATGT